>CAZDGY010000169.1:0-9575 GCA_964504685.1 uncultured Kofleriaceae bacterium
GTTCGTCGCGACGTCGGCGATCGCGTGTTGCGCGGGCTGCTGATCGCGATCGCTAGGGCTTGGCTCGTCGGCGACGCAGCCGGCGAGCGCGATTGAGATCGACAGGAGTAGCGATGAGCGCACGAGCGTCCATCGTCCACCTTAGAGATCGCAGATCCGGGACTTCAAGGACCGGTGTGTGCGCGGCAACTACTCGCGCGGACTATTCGCGCGGACTATTCGCGCGGACTATTCGAGCGGACTATTCGAGCGGATCGAAGAAGCCGATCGTGAGCGTGGTCGTCGCCGCCGGATCGGCCTTCGCCGCGACCGTCAGCACGACGCTGTAGGTCTGGTCTTGGCCGGCATCGGGGCTCCACTCGAGGTTCTGGAACGAGTGGGTGTCGGTGTCGCCGATGCCGACGTCCCAGCCCGCCAAGATCAACGTGCCGTCGGACTGGGTGAGCGTCTCGACGAACGACGACGTGTCGCCGGGCTGCGACGTGGTGTCGGCCATCAAGTGCGCGCGGACCATGCCGTGGGTGTCGAGCTCGAGGCAGAGCTGCCGGCCGGTCGTGTCGAACGCATCGGGACCGATCATCACGGTCGGGGTGTCGGTACCGAGCGCGATCGGATCGACACCGCATTGCCCGGTCGGCTGGTCGCTACCGCTTCCACTCCCAGTTCCCGGTGGCCGCGACGTACAAGCGACCAACGACAACGCCACTACGATCGACGATGCGAGGTTCCCCATCGCGCGCATCCTAAGCGAGCTACTTCGCACGAGCTACCTCGATCTTCGAGCCCGGCGGCGCGGCGATCCGCGTGACCTCCCGGCGGTTCATCGCATCGGCCGTTCCCCCCGCGGGGATATCGAGCTGCAAGACGATCACTTCGTCGGGCTCGCCGACCGCATGGAGCTCGGAGCGCGCCCCACCGGGGGCGGTGCACGCGACGCCGGTGACCGCTTTCATCTCGGCGCTCGGGTCGAACACCTGACATGCCCCGGGAAACGTCCCGAGCGGATAGCTCGTGGCCTTGCCGGTCTCGTCGGTGCCGGTGAGGTAGACGGTGCTCGTCGCGCCACCGGGCGCGGGCGCGATGCTCCACGCGAGCATGAAGCGTTTGCCGTAGACCGCCGGCCCAGATCCCGAGCCGGCCGTGGCGGTGGACTTGTGCCCGCCGCTGCATGCCGCGAGCGCGACTACGATCGCGAATCGGTTCATCCGCGAACCGTACACCAACGCCATCGCGGTAAGATAAGCCATGGCGCTGGCGCGCGTCGTTGTGGTCGAAGGTCCGGATGCGGGCCGCGAATTCGAGCTGCCGCTACGCGGCGGTGGGGTCGGACGCGGCGATGGCAATCTCGTGCAGCTCACCGACCCGACCGTGTCGCGCAACCACGGCACGATCGAGCTGCGCGACGGCGCGCTGTGCTGGATCGACGACACCGGCAAGCCGCGCACGCTGATCAATGGCAAGCCGCCGACCGAGCATCGCCTCGAAGCCGGCGACGAGATCGTGCTCGGCGGCACTCGGCTCGCGTACCTGCCGGTCGACGGCGTCGCGATCACGCGCGCCGCGAGTCACGTCACGATGGAGGTCGGCAGCCGCCAATTGCTCGCGCTCACCGGCCACGACGATCGGGCGAGCCGCCATCTCGCCGCGATTGCCCAGCTCGGCGATCGGCTGCGCAACGACAGCGGCTCGAGTCGCGACGCCGTCGCTCGCGCGACTTGCGACGCCGCCCTCAACGCCCTCGAGGCACATCGCGCGTTCGCGCTGTCGACCGGCCGCCGCCCGGCACCGATCGCAGCCGCGATCGGTGCGCAAGACACCGCGGGCACGCAGCTTCAGTTGCCGGCGGATCTGATCGAGAAGGTGTCGACCAAGCAGGTGATCACCGCCGAGACCGGAGGTCGTGCGCTGATCGCGGCGCCGATCTGCGGCAGCGGCGACGAGGTCATCGCGATGTTGTGGATCGATCGCAAGGGCCCGCCGTGGGACGACACCGACGCGCTCGCCGCGAGCTGTCTCGCACACCTCGCGGGCGCGGCGTGGGTCTCGGCCGACGCGCGCGATCAACTGGGCCGCCGCGCCGACGCGCTCGAAGAGCGGCTCGCCGACGGCGACTTCATCGGCCGATCGGTCGCCGCCGCGCGCGTGCTCGAGTTCGTTTCCCGCGTCGGTCCGTCGGACGCGACCGTGCTGCTCGGCGGCGAATCCGGCTCGGGCAAGGAGATGGTCGCGCGCGCGATCCACCGCGCGAGCCGCCGTGCGAAGGGGCCGTGCGTCGCGGTCAACTGCGCGGCGCTCACCGAAACGCTAATCGAGAGCGAGCTGTTCGGTCACGAGAAGGGCGCGTTCACGGGCGCGACCGAGAAGAAGGCCGGCCGGTTCGAGATGGCGGACCGAGGCACGCTGTTTCTCGACGAGATTGGCGAGCTGCCGCTCGGCTTGCAGACGAAGTTTCTCCGCGTCCTCGAGGAACGCCGGTTCGAACGCGTCGGCGGCCAAAAGTCGATCGAGGTCGATGTTCGCGTCGTCGCTGCGACCAACCGCGACCTCACCGAGATGGTCAGGCGCGGGACGTTTCGCGAGGACCTGTACTACCGGCTCAGCGTGATCCAGACCGACGTCCCGCCGCTGCGCGATCGACTCGCCGACGTGCCGCAGCTCGCCGAGCACTTCCTCGCGCGGTTCAAACATCAGGCGGTGCGCCGGATCACCGGGTTCGCCACCGATGCGATCGCGGCGATGACGTCGTATTCATGGCCCGGCAACGTCCGCGAGCTGCGCAACGCGGTCGAGCGCGCGCTCGTGCTCGGCGATCGCGAGCAGATCATCGCCGACGATCTGCCGCCGCAGCTCCACGCCGTGCGACCACGCGCTCGCACGTCACCGCCGACCCCACTGCTCGGCTCGCGCTCGGTGAATACCGAGCCCGGTGAGGTCTTCATCGACGTTGCACCGCCGCCGGTTGCACCTCCACCAGCGGTTAAGCCGCCACCGCCACCCGCCGCGCGGTCACTGCGCGAGCTCGAGAAAGACGGGATCGTCGCCGCGCTCGCCGCGACCGGCGGCAACAAAGCGCAGGCCGCCGCGATCCTCGAGATCGATCGCTCGACTCTGTACAAAAAGCTCAAGGACTACGACATCGAGGGTTAGCGGCGAACTGCGCATTTCGCTACGCGAGACCTACATCGTCGACGGCGCTAGTGGTTGTGTTTGCTCGCTTTAGGTCTGTTACGATACCGGCAATGGGCCTGCGCCTACTCCTCATCCTCGCCCTCGCGTTGCCTCGATTTGCATACGCCGAGGTCGCGGTCGATGTCGTGGTCGCCGGTCAGGACACGGTGATCACCGATGCCACGCGCGCGGCGGTGGTGTCGTGGCTCACGACCCGCGGGTTCAAGGTCACCAAATCGCTCCCGGCAGCGGGCGCGACGACGCTGAGCGACTGTCTGCTCGTGCCCGACATGAAGTGCGCGCGCGGCGTGGTCGAGGCGCGCGGGATGGGCAGCGGCGTGGTCGCGGTCCTCACCCAGGCCTACGGCAACGGCGCGCACCGATCGGTCCAGCTGTCGGTCTATTGGATCAGCAAGGGCAGCGACGTCGTCTCGGTCCAGAAGATGTGCGACAGCTGCAGCGACCAGGCGCTGCCGGTCACGGTCACCGTGCTGATGGCCGACTTGTCGAAGCTCGTGCCGGCGACCCGCGGCCGGATCAAGATCACCACGTCTCCGAGCGGCGTGCTCGCGCTCGTCGATGGCAATGCGGTCGGCACCACACCGCTCGACTACGAGGTTGCCCCGGGAGTTCACGATATCGCGATCAGCCGCAACGGCGAAACGATCGCGAGGAGCCACGTCGGCGTCGCACCGGGCACGACCGCCGAAGTCGACATCCCGCTGCCCGCGGTCCCCGTCGCTCCTCCGCCGAAGCTCGTCCCCGTGGTCGTGCATCACTCGAAGGCGTTGCCCGCGACCGTGATCGGCGTCGGGGTTGCTGCGATCGCGACCGGCCTGGTGTTCTACAAGATCGGCGGCCCGACCGGCGACAGCTTCTACTACACAAATCTGCGAAGCCCCGGCATCGGCATCGCCGCGGGCGGAGGGGCGCTCGCGATCATCGGCGCGATCTGGCTCGCGAAGAGCGGGCATTCGGGCGGGCCGACGGTGAGCGTCTCTGCGGGGAGTGCAATCGCGGGTTGGACAAGGAGCTTCTAATGCGAGCATCGGCCGCTTTCGCATGTGCGCTCGCCGTCATGGGATGTCGGAAACAAGATCCGCTGTTCTGCGCGAACCACGAGGATCCGCGCTGCGGCAACATCGACGGCGGCGTCGATGCCGCGCCGGACGCGCCACCGGGTTACGTCACGATCGGCGGCAACGTCGATGGGCTCGCCGGCACTGGGCTCGTGCTCCAGAACGAGAGCGGCGACGACCTCCCGATCACGGTCTCGGGCACGTTTCAATTCGTCACACCGATCCAGATCGGCCAGCCGTACAAAGTGACCGCGAGCGCGCAGCCGACTGCGGTCACGCAGAACTGCACCGTCGATCCGAACGGCGCATCGGGCACGGCCATGACCAACGTCATGGACGTCCACGTCACCTGTACGACCGTGGCGTTCCCGGTGTCCGGCGCGGTCGTTGGCCTCGACCCCGACATGATGACCGACAACATCAAGCTGACGCTCAACGGCGTCGATCCTCAGATCGTCGACGTCGACGGGGCGTTTGCGTTCGACACCGCGATCGAAAGCGGCGCCGGCTACGACGTCGAGGTCATGACGACCAAGGGCACCAAGACGTGCAAGCTCGCCGCGAACAGCGGGACGATCGGCAACAACGCGGTCAGCGATGTCCAAGTCAACTGCGACCCATCGCTATTCACGCTGAGTGGCATGGTCACCGGCCTCAACGGTACGGTCGGGCTGACCGACGGCCACGGCACCGACAACATCATGGTCGCGGCGAATGGCGGGTTCGCATTTCCACCGGTCCCAGCGGGCAGCTACGCGATCAACGTGTCGGCTCAACCGATGTGGTCTCCGACGACGCCAGCGCAGCAAACCTGCTCGGTGACCGCGACCGCGAACCCGGTGGTCACGAACGCCGACATCAACACGATCGCGGTGACCTGCACGACGAACACATACCCGGTCGGCGGCAACGTCTACGACCTCATCGGCTCGGTCACGCTCGCTGACAACGGCGGCGACAACGACACCGTGACTGCGACCGGCCCGTTCACGTTCGCGACCCCGGTCGCGAGCGGCATGACGTACCTCGCGACGGTCAAGACTCAGCCGGCGGGCCAGACTTGCATCGTCAGCAATCCGAACGGCACGATTCAAGCGGCCGCGATCACCGACATCAGCGTCGTGTGCGACTCCGGCCTGCAGTGCGGCACCGGGTTCTGCGGGATCAACACCGCGAACAACCTGTGTTGCGGTGCGGGCACCGGTGCCGCGATGTGCTTGAAGTCGAGCGACCACTGCGGCAGCTCCACCGAGATCTCGTGCGCGAACGCGACCGATTGCGCGGTCGCGGGCCATCCGACCAACGTGTGCTGCGCGACGATCTCGAGCGGTCACGTGTCATCGACGGCGTGCTCGGCGACCTGCGGCGGCGGAGACGTGACGCTGTGCGATCCGAACGTCCCCGGCGTGTGTGCGAGCGGAACGTGCAAGCCGTACAGCACGCTGTCCGGCTACTACGCGTGCCAGTGAGCTACTGCGGGTTCTTGCGTGGGCGACCGCGCCGGCGCGGCTGATCGCTCTGACCGAAGTCGAGCTCCTCCGCGAAGTGCTCTTGCACCAAATCATCGACGGAGGTGTTCACAGCTTCTAAGCGGCGAAGCTCCTCGCGCTCGAACTCGGCAAATGACGTGTAAACCCTCGGAAGTCCTGACGACATCGGTGCTCCTTTAAGGACATGCCCACATGTCCTACATCTGCACACAAAGTACGCGACCCAGCCTCTCGGGGCCAAATTTTTGTTTCGTCATAGCTGCGTGTTACCGGTCCTCATGCCCCGTATCGTCGCTGTCGCGAATCAAAAGGGTGGCGTCGGCAAGACGACGACCGCGATCAACCTCGCTGCATCGATCGCTTCGCGGGGCTTTCAAACGCTCTTGCTCGACTTCGATCCGCAAGGCAATGCGTCGTCGGGCGTCGGCTATCCGCGCAGCAAGGTCGAACGCACGATCTACGACGCGCTGGTCGGATCGGTCTCGCTCGCCGATGTCATCCTGCCGACCGAGATCGCGACGCTGTTCGTCGCGCCCGCGACGCCGGATCTGGTCGGCGCGGAGATCGAGCTGATCTCCGCCGATCGCCGCGAGCGCTTTCTCGCCGACATCGTCGCGACCGTTGCTGATCGCTACGACTACATCGTCATCGACTGCCCGCCGTCGCTGGGCCTGCTAACGTTGAACGCGCTCGTCGCGGCCGATGGCGTGGTCGTGCCGATGCAGGCCGAGTACTTCGCGCTCGAAGGCCTATCGGCGTTGACCGCGACGATCCAGAAGGTCAAGGCCGCCTATAACCCGCGGCTCGAGATCGACGGCGTGCTGTTCACGATGTTCGATGGCCGGATGAACGTGGCGAACCAGGTGCGCGACGAGGTCGCGAAGTTCTTCGGCGACAAAGTGCTCGGTACCGCGATCCCGCGCAACGTCCGGCTGTCCGAGGCGCCGAGCCACGGCAAGCCGGTGATGCTGTACGACCTGCGCTGCCCGGGGACGAAGAGCTACCTCGCGGTCGCCGACGAGTTCCTGCTCCGCACGAAAGCCGTCGCCGTGGAGGCCCACCCGTGATGACCGATCCGCGCGAGCTGAAGAAACGTGGGCTGGGCCGTGGGCTGTCCGCGCTCTTGCCCGATGCCTCACCGCCCCCGGTGGTCGAGCGCTCGAAGGTCTACTTCACCGCCGGGATCGAAGAGCTGTACCCGAGCCCCGAGCAGCCGCGCCGCCGGTTCGACGAAATCCAGCTGGTCGAGCTCGCCGGCTCGATCGCCAAGCACGGGGTCATCGCGCCGCTCGTCGTGCGGCCGCGCACCGGTGGTGGCTACTTCCTGATCGCCGGTGAGCGCCGGTGGCGAGCCGCACAGCGCGCCGGGCTGCACGCCGTGCCGGTCGTCGTGCAGGATATCGAGCCGCAAGCCGCGTTCGAGCGCGCGCTCGTCGATAATCTTCAAAGAGCCGATCTGTCCCCACTCGAAGAAGCCGCCGCCTACCAGCGGCTCGCCGACGAGTTTGCGCTGACCCAGGACCAGATCGCGGAGCGGGTCGGTAAGGACCGCAGCACGGTCGCAAACACGATCCGTCTGCTCAAGCTCCCACCGACCGTGCGCCAGCTCGTCGACGACGGTCGGCTGCAGATGGGCCACGCCCGGGCGCTGCTCGGGCTCGACGAGGCCGCCGCGATCGAGCGCACCGCGCGCACGGTCGTCGACAAGGCGCTTTCGGTCCGCGCGACCGAAGCGTTGGTCAAGAAGGCGCGAACTCCCGCGCCGAGGTCCCAACCGCGCCCGGTGGGCAAGCCGGCGTCGGTCCGCGACCTCGAAGAGCGGTTGACCCGCTCGCTGGGGGGCCCGGTCGTGATCACCGAGGACGAGCCTGGCAAGGCAGGACGCCTCGAGATCCGCTACCTCGATCTCGATCACCTCGAGCGTCTGCTCGACCGCCTGCTGTAATTGAACCCCAACCGCCCGGTCGCCGGGGCCCCGTGCGATACTACGAGGTGGTTGTGAGCGATCGCGAGCACCCGCGCATGCCGTACGCCGTGCAGGTCGAGTTCCGAACGCCCTCGTCGTTCCTCGTTGCCTATTCCGTCAACCTATCGCGCGGCGGTCTGTTTCTCGAGACCGAGGTCGATATGCCGACCGGTGCGGCGACGACGCTCGATTTCATCGTGCCGGGCGTCGGCACGCATTCGCTCAACGGCATCGTCGCGTGGCGCCGCGGCCCGGAGAGCGGCGAAGGCCCGCCCGGGTTGGGCATCGAGTTCCAGGACGTGGCGCCCACGCTCGGCGCGGTCATCGACCGGCTCGCGACCAGCTTCCGCGGCGTGCACGTCTTGCTGTTGTCGGGCGATCGCCAAGATCGGACGAGCCTCGCGCGCAGCATCAAGTCGATCATCTCGACCGCCGAGATCACGCAAGCGGCCGATGCCTCGGTCGCGACCAGCGTGCTGTCGGGCGAGATCGACGTCGCGATCGTCGATGTCGACTTCGATCTCGAAGGCGGGCTCGCGACGATTCGCGCCGCGAAGGCCTTGCACCCGCCGGTGCCGGCGATCGCGATCACGTCGAATGCGAGCTATCGCGAACAAGCGGTCGCCGCGGGCGCCGACGAGCTGCTCGTCAATAACCCGCCCGCATTCGCCGACCTGCAAGTCGTCGTCGTGCGCGCGCTCGGCAAGCCGGTGTCGGTCACGACCACCGCGACCGATATCGAAGGCTGACGGCTAGCGCGACCAGTCACGCGCGTGGCAGCGCGGACATTCGGTCGGGAACGGCAGGTGCGGCGGCTGTGCGAAGTCGGTCGCGCACTGTTTGCAATGAAACACGAGCGGCGTGATCCGGCTCATCTCGACCCGCGACAACGCGACCGACAGCAATACGACCGCTGCGATGATCGCGGTGCCGACGATCGCCGTCACGTCAACGCGTACGCCCGCGAGCCGCTTGCACCGTGTTCTCGAGCAGGCATGCGATCGTCATCGGACCGACGCCGCCGGGCACCGGCGTGATCGCGCTCGCGCGCTCCGCGGCGGCAGCAAACTCGACGTCACCGACCAATCGCTTGTCGGCGATCCGATTCATCCCGACGTCGATCACGATCGCGCCTGGCTTGATCCAATCGCCGCGGACGAGCTCGGGCCGACCGATCGCGGCGACGACGATGTCGGCGCGGCGCACTTCATCGGCGAGATCGCGCGTACGCGAGTGACACATCGTGACGGTCGCGTCGGCGTTCTGCAGCAGCAACGCGACGGGCTTACCGACCAGCAAGCTGCGGCCGAGCACGATCGCGCGCGCGCCGGCGACGGTAGCGCCGACCTCGGCGAGCAACCGCATGCAGCCCTTCGGCGTGCACGGCACGAACAGCGGCTTGGCTTGTGCGAGTCGCCCGAGGTTGCTCGGATGCAGCCCGTCGACGTCCTTGCCCGGATCGAGCGAGCGAATCACCGCATCGGCATCGAGGTGCGCGGGCAACGGCAGTTGGACGAGGATGCCGTCGACTTCGCGATCGCGATTGAGCCGGTCGACGACCGCGAGCAGCTCGGCCTGGGTCGTGGTCGCCGGCAGCTTGTGATCGCGCGGCTCGACGCCCGCCTCGCGCGCCGCCTTCGTCTTGCTGCGCACGTAGACCGCCGAGGCCGGATCGTCGCCGACGAGCACGACCGCTAGCACGGGCGCGATGCCTCTAGCGCGCAACTCGCCCGCCGCTAGCGCGACCTCGGCGCGGAGCTTAGCGGCGATCGCCTTGCCGTCGATCAACCGAGCGGTCACGCCGCGCCGCCACCGCCCGAGTCGCCGCCACCGCTGGGTTTGGCGCTCTCCGACTGCGACGGCGTGACCAGC
>CAZDGY010000170.1:0-9566 GCA_964504685.1 uncultured Kofleriaceae bacterium
TTATCGCCGCCGGCTCAGCGCATGGTCGGCAACCTCGGCAACGCGAGCCAGTTGCTCGAGATGCTGGCGGCGAAGTGAGTCGTGAACGACTGCGAGCGGCAACCGTCGAGCAGCGGCTTGCCGAGGCCGAGGCGACGATTGCGGCGCTGCTGTCCGGCGAGATCGACGCCGTCGTAGACGCGACGACCAAGACGCCGATGTTGCTGTCCAAGGCGCAGGACGCCCTGCGGATCAGCGAAGAGCGCTATCGCAGGATCGTCGAAACCACGAACGAGGGCGTCTGGCTGATCGACGCAGCCGGCAAGACCGCGTTCATGAACCTGCGCATGGCACGCATGCTCGGGTGCGAAGACGACATGGGCCTGGGCCGCTCGCCGTTGGAATTCCTCGACGATGACGGCCGCGCCAAGCTCCTGGCGCACCGCGACCAACACCGCTCGGAGCAAGCCGAGGTCCGCTACATCCGTACAGACGGAACGATCGTCTGGGGACTCCTCGAAGCGACACCGTCGTTCGACAGCGCAGGTCGCTACGAAGGCACCCTCGCGATGGTGATGGACATCACCGCACGCAAGCAGGCCGAGGCGGCACTGGTGGCGAGCGAGGCCCGGTTCCGGCGCCTGTGGGAATCCGGCATCATCCTGATCACGATCGTCGATGCCGCCGGAACGATCCGCGAGGTTAACGACGCGGGCTTGCAGCTCCTCGGCTACTCGCGCGAGGAGATCCTTCGCGGGCCGCTCGGTTGGAACGACATCATACCGGCGGAGTGGCGACCGGCGTTAGAGGGCGCGCGCGCGCAACTGGCGTCGAGCGGTATCGCGTCGCCGTGGGAGACCGAGGTCGTCCGCAAGGACGGCAGCCGTGCGTTCATCCTCGCCGCGTCCGCGGTCATCGACGATTCGGAACGCATCGCGATCGGCGTCGATCTCACCGCGCGCCGGCGAGCCGAAGACGCGCTCGACGAGAGGGTGCGCATGGCGGCGTTGAGCTCCGACGTCGCGTTGGTGTTGACCCACGAGGGAGCGATCGACAAGCTGCTCGAACGCTGCGCGGAAGCCCTCGTCGAGCACCTCGGCATCGGGTTCGCGCGGATCTGGACGCTCGATACCAAGAGCAAGGTCCTCGTGCTGCAGGCGAACGTCGGCGTAAAGGCGAGCGTCGATCGCCATCTCCGGGTTCCAGTCGGCCAACTCAGCGTCGGCCGAATCGCTTCGACGCGACAGCCATCCCGCGTCGACGACGTGTCCGAGGAAGCCGGCGTGGACGGACCATTCTTCGATGGCATCCATGCGTTTGCGGGCCACCCGCTGCTCGTCGACGACGTCCTGGTTGGCGTCGTCGCGGTGTTCTCGCGCCGCCGATTGAGCGAAGCCGCGTTTGCCGCGCTAGGGGCGGTCGCCGATGCGATCGCGGTCGGGGTCGCGCGCAATAACGTCACGCGCGCGAACGAGCTACTCGAAGAGCAACTTCGTCAGGCGCAGAAGATGGAGGCGGTCGGTCGACTCGCTGGCGGCATCGCGCACGACTTCAACAACATCCTCAGCGTCATCCTGACCTACTGTGACTTCGTCCTCACAGATCTAAAGCCGATCGATCCGATCAGAGACGACATCGGCGAGATTCAAAAAGCCGGGACGCGCGCCGCGAACCTCACGCGCCAGCTGTTGATGTTCAGCCGCAAGCAAGTACTCGCGCCGCGGCTACTCGACCTCGACGACGTCCTGTCCGAGCTCGAGAACATGCTGCGGCGGATTCTCGGCGAAGATGTCGAGCTCGAGATCCGGCGTACCTCCGATCTCGGTCGTGTCGGCGCCGACCCCGGGAGCATCGAGCAAGTCATCATGAACCTGGTCGTCAACGCGCGCGATGCGATGCCGACGGGCGGAAAGTTGACGATCGCAACGTCGAACGTCACGGTCGACGCGGATTTCGCTCAGACCCAGCCCGGCGCGAGCGCGGGACCGCATGTTCTGCTCTCGGTCCGCGATACCGGGTCGGGGATGGACGAAGCCACCCAGCAACGGATGTTCGAACCGTTCTTCACGACGAAGGACGTCGGCAAAGGTACCGGCCTTGGCTTGTCGACCGTGTTCGGCATCGTCCAGCAGACGCACGGGCTAATCCGTGCGACCAGCGTCGTCGGCCACGGAACGACGTTCGACGTCTACTTGCCGACGTCGAATCAAACAACTGAAGCGCGCATCACCCAGCCGATCGCGACCCGCCACGGCACCGAGACGATCTTACTCGTCGAGGACGAAGAGGAGGTTCGTACAGTCGCGCGCGCGATCCTAAAGCGGCTCGGGTATCGAGTGATCGTGATGCGCAGCGCGGGGGAGGCGTTGTTGTACTGCGAGAACGCTCCGCGGCCGATCGATCTCCTCGTGACCGACGTCGTCATGCCGCAGATGAGTGGCCCCGAGCTCGCGCAGCGCCTGCGCGTGGCACGGCCGACGCTAAAGTTCCTTTGCATGTCGGGGTACACCGACGACAGCATTGTTCGCCACGGCGTGCTCGAGGCGAAGCTCGCGTTCATCCAGAAGCCGTTTACGATGGACTCGTTAGGCCGCAAGGTTCGAGAGGTACTCGACGGTTGAGGTCTAGCCGTCGCCGTCGGTCGGTCGCTGGATCGGCAGCCGGATCGTGAACGTCGTGCCGGCCGGGCCCGAGTCGCAGCGGATCGTACCGTGGTGATCGTCGACGATCTTCTTGACGATCGCGAGGCCAAGGCCGGTGCCGCCCTTCTTGCCGGTCGAGAACAGCTCGAAGAGCCGGCCTTGAAGCGCGGGGGGAATGCCGGCGCCGGTGTCTGCGACCGACCACACGAGCTCGTCGCCATCGCGCTCGACCTTGACGCGGAGGTGGCCACCCTCGGGCATCGCGTCGATCGCGTTGCTCGCGAGGTTGTGGAACACGCGCAGAAACTTTTGCTCGTCGAAGTAAGCCACGCCGTCGAACTTCATCTCGACCCCGAACTCGATGCCGCGACCGCTCGTCGCCGCGCCGAGCTGGGTCGTCAGCTCCTCGACGAACCGATTGACATAGACCTTGCGAACGACGAGGTCGGTGTCGCCGCGCGCGAACGTCAGCACTTCGCGCGTCATGCCGGCGAGCAGATCGAATTGGCGTTGGATCTGCTCGACGTACTTGTCGCGTTGCTCGGCTTCGTCGGCCGCGGCCATCAGCTGCGCGTAGCCCGAGATGATCGTCATCGGTGTCTTCAGATCATGCAGCAGGCCCGCGAGCATCTGGCCGATCGACGCGAGTCGGTCGCGACTCTCCTGCTCGCTGCGCCGGCGCGCACGACCGATCGCACCGGCGGCCTGCGCGGCGATCAGCACGAGCAGCTTGAGATCGTCGTCGGCCCATGGCCCCTCGCCGTCGCGCACGCGCTTGCGTTGATCGATGATCTCGATGCCGCCGATCACGTCGTCGCCATCGATCAACGGCGCGACCATCAGGTGTTGCGGCACCACGCCGGCTTCGCGCGCGACATCGGCGGCGTGGCGCGGATCGTTCGACGGATCGGCGACGACCAGCGGCGTGCGATGCGCGATCGACCAGCCGAGAATGCCGGTGCCGTGCGGCAGCGTTCGCTCGATCAGTCGCGGCGCCGCCGGACCTTGCACGGTGCGGAACCGAAGCGCGCCGTCCGCTTCGTTCAGCGCGATCGAGCCGGCACCGCCGCCGAGCACGGCGATCGCGCGCGCGAGGATGCGCGACAGCAGGTCGTCGAGATCGAGCGCGACCACGAGCTCTTTTTCGACTTGATAGAGCGCATCGAGCTCGCGGCTGCGCCGCTCGAGATCGCGGCGCGCGCGCACGAGCTCTTGGTTTTGCGTGACCAGCGACTGATACAGCCGCGCGTTCTCGATCGCGATCGCGGCCTGGCTCGCGAGCGCGGTCATCAGATCTTCGTCGGCGGCCGTGAACGGCCCATCGTGCTTGTTGAGCACTTGCAGTACGCCGACGAGCACGCCGAGCGCACCGAGCATCGGCACGCTGAGGATCGATCGCGTGCGATAGCCGCTCTTCAAGTCGAACGCCGGCTGGAACCGTTGATCGGCGTACGCGTCCGGGATGTTCGTCACCTCGCGGGTCTGCGCGACCCAACCGGCGACCCCCTCACCGACCGACAGCCGGATCTCGACCGCCTCGCCGCCTTGCACGACCTTCGACCACAGGTGTTGACCATCCTCGGTCAACAGGTAAAGCGTCGACCGGTCCGCTTCCATCAGCGCGGTCGTCTTCTCCATGATCAACGCGAGCAGTGCGTCGAGCTCGCCGACCGTCGATAGCGCGCGGCTGACATCCTGGACGAGCGCGAACTTCTTCTGCTCGCGGGTGAGGGCGGCTTCGAGCGCGTGGGGCGCGCTTGCCAATCCCTGACCATCCGACATGTCGGCCATCGTACACGAGCGCGCGGCGCGCTGCCCGTCGCTACGCCTAAGCGCTACTCCATGCCGCGGCGACGCAGGTCGTCCTCGTCCAGGCCCTCGAGGTGACCGATCTCGTGCAACAGCGTGTCGCGAATCTGCTCGCTGAGCTCGGTGCGGGTCTTGACCGCGCGCGCGAGGTTCTTGCGATAGAGCACGATCGACGGTGGATCCTCGCCGGGCGCGACCGCGCGTCCGACCGGCCCGCGGTAGAGCCCGAGGATCGTCGGCGGGAACGGCGGGTTGACCGCCTTGAGATCCGCCGGATCTGGCAAGTCGGAGATCTCGATCTTGATCGCGCGAACCCGCGCGCGGCGATCCGATGGCAGGGCCGCGACGAGGTCGTCGACCTCGCGCTGGAATTCGTCGAACGTCACCATCACCGCCGGCGAAATCTCGTTCGGCGCCAGCTCGATCGCGCGGTGGAGCTCGACTTCGGCATCGGTCTGATCGCCGAGCTGCTCGAGCGTGAGCCCGTACATCTGGTGCGTGTACGCATCGTCGGGCTGCAGGCCGAGCGCCTTCTGGAAGGCACCCTTGGCCTCGCCGAACCGAGACAAATCGAACAACGCGACACCCTTCTCGTGCAGCGCATCGCCGCGCGACGGTGCGAGCCGTAGCGCTGCCTCGATCCGCTCGAGCGCCTCGTCGCTGCGCCCGAGATCGTTGAGCGCTTGGCCTTCGAGGATCGCCAGGTCAGCCGCGAGTGGCGGGTTGCGCCGGCGCCGCGCGAGCGCTCGCCGACTGCCGCGTTGCGCGAGCTCGAGGCCGAGCCGGACCGCGTCGCGCCCGCGCTCGCCTTTGCCGTTGATGTAGAAGTCGGCGACCGCGCGCAGCGTCTCGGGGTCATCGGGGTCGATCGCGAGTGCGAGCGCATATGCGGTTTGCGCGTCGGTGTCGCGACCGAGCGCAGCGAGCGCGGCGCCGCGCAGGTGATGCGCCTCGACCGACTGCGGTGCGAGATCCGCGGCCCGATCCGCACAAGTCCATGCTGCAGCGTAGGCCGCCTGTTCGATCTGCTTCTCGGCTTCATCGAGCAGCGCCGATAACCGGGTGTCGTCATCGGCGGTGTCCGGAATCTTGGCCGGGCATTCCACCACCGGCTCTTCGTGATGCGGGCGGACCACCGCGCCTTCGACCATACTGCCGGGCTTGGATGGCACCGGCGCCGCGGTCGCCGCGGCTGCAGTCGCGGTCGGCGCAGCGCTGCCGGCGTGCTTGTCGGGCGCGGTCGACTGCCCGCCGCAAGCGGCGACGACGGCGACCAACGCGGCAGCGATACGCATCTGCGTAAGGATACCCTCGGTCGGGCTGGGACGCGAAACCAGCTGCCGGGTTGAAGCGAAAGACCGCGTTTTTCTACGCCACCGACACGTCGGCTTGCCAACCGCGCTGCGGGACACCGCTTGGTGTTACGGTACTGGCGATGACGGCCGGCACCGAGATCTGGCATGTCGTGGAGGCTCGGCGCGACGATGGCGCGCCCACCACGTTCCGCATCCGCGAGCTCGAACCGCAGCCCGAGCTTGCAACGATCTTCGTCGCCGAGCTGACTTACCCGACGACCGAGCTGTCGCGGCTGCCCAGCGCCGCGGACTACCGGGCCCTCGCCCGCTTCGAAGACGAGTGGTTGAGGCCGGCGTGCGCCGCGCTGGGGTGGGTTCCGGTAGGTGTGAAGATCGAAGATGGCTCGTTCTTCATCTACGCGTACGGCTCGGGCGATCCCCGGTCGTTCGCGGAGAAGCTGGGCGGCTTCGGCGCCTCGCTGGTGTTCTACGACGACCACGATCCCGAATGGGGCGAGTACGCCACGCTACGCGAGCTGCTCGAGCAAGCGCAAACGATCGAGCCCGATCCGCCGCGTCCCGCGAAGGCCAAGCCGCACGGGACGAGGCCCATCGCAAAGCCGAAGGCGAAGGCAAAGGCGAAGGTCAAAGCGAAGCCGAAAACCAAGACGAAGCCGGCCGGCAAACCGAAGCGCAAGAAGTCGCGCTAGGCGTCGGCCCAGGTCAGGCCGTGGCCGACGTCGACCTCGATCGGGACGTCGAGCTTGTAGACGTTCTCCATCTCGTGCTTGAGCGTAGCGCTGACCTCGTCAGCGATCTTCGGCGGCGATTCGAACACGAGCTCGTCATGGACGGTGAGCAGCATCTGCACCGGCCAGCGCTCCTTTGCGATGCGCTCCGCGGTGCGCAGCATCGCGAGCTTGATCAGATCGGCGCCGGTTCCCTGCATCGGCGTGTTCTGAGCGACGCGCTCGGCAGCATGACGCGCAGCCGGGCTCTTCGACATCAGATTCGGGATCGGCCGCCACCGGCCGAGCACGGTGCGAGCTCCGCCCTGCGCGCGCGCGACCGCGACGATGTCGTCCATGAACTTGTGAATCGTCGGGAACCGCTGGAAATACCGCCGCGAGTACTCCGCCGCCTGCGAGCGCGAGACGTCGAGTGCTTTCGCCAAGCCGAAGTCGCTCTGGCCGTAGCTCAGGCCGTAATTGACCGCCTTCGCGACCCGGCGTTGCTCCGGCGTCACCGCTTCGCGCGCGACGTCGAATACTTCAGCGGCGGTTTGGGTGTGAACGTCGACGCGATCGCGAAACGCGCCGGACAGCGTGGGGTCGCCCGAGAGGTGCGCCAAGATCCGTAGCTCGATCTGCGAGTAATCGGCCGCGATCAAGACGCAACCGGGCGCTGCGATGAACCCGCGGCGGATCCGCGCCCCGAGCTCGCTGCGAATCGGGATGTTCTGGAGGTTCGGATCCTGCGACGAGATCCGGCCGGTCTCGGCGACGACCTGATTGAACGTCGTGTGGACCCGGCCGGTCTTCGGATAGATCAACGGTGGCAACGCGTCGAGGTACGTGCCCTTGAGCTTCGAGATCTCGCGGTGCTCGAGGATCGGCGCGATGATCGGGTGATCGAGTTGCTCGAGCGTGTCGGCCTCGGTCGACCAACCGGTCTTCGTGCGCCGCACGCCCTTGGTATCGAGCCGCAGCTTCTCGAACAACAGCTCGCCGAGCTGTTTCGGCGAGCCGACGTTGAATTGCATGCCAGCGAGCTCGAAGATCTGGCGCTCGAGCCCGACGAGCTTCGCGCTGACCTCGGTCGACAGCGCCTTGAAGTGCGCGACGTCGATGTGAATGCCCACGCGCTCGACCTGCGCGAGCAGCTTCGCGACCGGGAGCTCGATATCGCGATACAGCGGAGCGAGCCCACCGGCACCGAGTCGCTCCGGCAGCTCGCTCGCGATCGGCAAGAGCGCGTTCGCGATCGCGCCTGCCCACGGCGCCGCGCGTTCGACCGCAACCGCTTCGAGGCTGTGCTTACCGCGCCCGGCCAGCGTCGCGCGCTCGGGCAGCATGACGCCGGCGAGCCTCTGCGCGACCGCTTCACCGGGCTCCGCCTCGGCGGTCGGATCGAGCAAGAATGCCGCGAGCATCGTGTCGTCGACGACCCCCGAGACCGTGACGCCGATGTCGGCGAACGCGCGGATCACCATCTTCGCGTCGTGACAGACCTTGCCGATCGTCGGGTCGCCGAGCACGGCGTAGATCGGCGCGAGATCGACGTCCGGCGGCGGCGCGGGTGCCCCGATGTAGCGATGCGCGAGCGGGATGTATGCCGGCGAGCGACCGGGCACCGAGATCACGATCGCGACCATGCGTGCTCGCTCCGCGCGCTCGGGGTCGAGCTCGACCAACAGGCCGATCTTGTCCGCGGTGCGCACCGAGTCGGCGAGCTCGCTGATCGCGACCGGGCCGGTGATGATCCGCGTGTCGCGCGCAGCCGCGACGGTCGCGACTTGGGTCGCCTCCGGCGCCGGCACGATCACGACGTCGTCTCCGGGCGGCATCCTGATCTTGACCTTGTCGACGAGCAACGCGAACTCGAGCTCGGTGAACAGCGCGAGCAGCTGCTCGAGGTTCCAGCCGCTACCGACGAGGTCTTCGAGCTTGGTCGGTAGCGGCACGTTGCGGCGGAGCTCGACGAGCTGACGCGACATCATCACGCGCTGCAGCTGCTCGGGATCGCTGAACGGATGCTTGACCGCGAGCCGCGGCACCGGCGGATCCGCCGCGATCAGCTGCTCGAGCGTGCCGTAGCGATCGAGCAACGTCGCCGCGGTCTTGTCGCCGACGCCCTTGATGCCGGGGATGTTGTCGCTGGTGTCGCCGACGAGCGCGAGAAAGTCCGGAATCTTTTCCGGAGGCACGCCCATCTTCTTGATGACCTCTTCGCGCGTGTACGTCTTCTGGTGCAGCGCATCGATCATCGTGACGCCGTCACCGATGAGCTGCATCATGTCCTTGTCGGCCGAGTACATGACGACGTCCCAGCCACGCTGGCGCGCCTCGGTCACGAGCGTCGCGATCACGTCGTCGGCTTCGACGCCGGCTACTGCCATCGTCGGCCAGCCGAGCCCGGCGACGATCTTCGCGAAGTAGTCCATCTGGACGACGAGCTCCTCGGGCGTGTCTTTGCGGTTCGCCTTGTACTGCGCGTACATCTCGGCGCGGAACGTCTTCTTGCCGGACTTGTCGTCGAACACGACCACGATCCGTTCGGGATGGGTGTCTTCTTCGAGCCGCATCAACATCCGCGCGAAAACGTAGAGCGCCCCGGTCGGCATGCCCTCCGCCGTCGACAGCCGCACTTCTCGGCGCTCGCCGCGCGAGACGTTCATCAGCCCGTAGTGCGCGCGAAAGATGTAGCCGTGGCCATCGACGATGTAGAGGCGCTCCGGCACGCCCGCACTCTAGCGTGTAAGATGCCGGCATGCACCGGATCGTCGTCGACGCTATGGGTGGCGATCACGCGCCGGACGAGATCGTCGCTGGCGCTGCCGAGGCGTCGCTCGCCCTACCCGGCTCCGAGATCATCCTCGTCGGTGATGCCGCAGTACTCGGCCGCCTATTACCGCGCTTGCGCCACGACGGAGCGCGCGTCCGCGTTCACCACGCGCCGAGCTTCGTCGACATGGACGAGAAGCCGTCGGAGGCGCTCGCGGCAAAGCCCGAAGCCTCGATCGCGGTCGCGGTGGACCTGGTCGCACGAGGTGAAGGCGATGCGCTCGTCTCCGCCGGCAACACCGGCGCGTCGGTGCTCGCGTGCGCTCGGCGCTGGCCGC
>CAZDGY010000171.1:0-3836 GCA_964504685.1 uncultured Kofleriaceae bacterium
CGCTGGGCTCGGCGCGAACGGAGCGGTCGGCACGCTCGACGATGCGGTGACGCTGCCGATCGAGCTCTACGCCGACCTCGCGGTCCATCGGAGACTGCGGATCCTCGCCCGGCTCCGCACGAGCTTCGTCGCAGCCGCGCCCGGGCGCGACCTCGGAGCTCCGAGCTTGCCGTCGTCTCGACTCGGCGACGAGCTCGACGCGATGCTCGCCGTCCGCATCCGCCATCGCCTGACCAAGAGCGTCGAACGGGCCGATGCCGGGCCGATCGTCGGCGTTGCGTATCGAGAATGGCTCGGGGCGCGGTTCTGCGGCGTCGTGCTCGGTATCGGACTCACGACCGAGTGACCGCGCGGGCTCCGTAGTAGGCTAACGCCGTGCTGCGCTGGCTCCGGTTGATCGCGATCGCGACGGTCGTGCTGTCGATGATCGCTCTGGGCGTGCTCGCCGGTCTGCTGCTGGTCGCGAACGCCGGCTGGGTACCGGTGAAGATCCATCCGTGGCTAACCGGTCTGTTCGGCGATCGCCCGCACGATGTCTGGTTGCCCGCGCTGATCGCCGGCTGGCTCGCCGCGGCGCTGCTGCTCGCCGCGCTCGTGCTGTGGAGCATGATGTACGTGTGGCGGCGCCGGCAGTACGAGTCGCTGATCGATCGACTCGAGCGCGAGCTCGCAAAGCTGCGCAATCTGCCGTTCGTCGAGCCGGCGCCGCTCGAGGATCTACCCGAGACGCCGAGCACGAACGCGGCGCGCGTGATGAACGCGCTCGACGACGAGGGCATCGCGGCGCGTTGAATGGCGAACGTCGTCGTCACGGGAGCGAGCGGCCTACTAGGTGGCAACCTCGCTGCCGAGCTCATCGCCTCCGGTGCCCGCGTGTCGGCGATTCGCCGCGGCTCGACGAAGATCAGCCACCTCGACGACCTCGCGATCGAGTGGCACGACGCCGAGCTCGGCTCGATCGAAGCGTTGACCCGCGCGTTCACCGGCGCCGACGCGGTGTTCCACTGCGCCGCGGCGGTCACGGTGGTGCGCGATGTGACGCCGGCGATGACTGCGGCGAACGTGACCGGCACCGCGAACGTGATCGAGGCGTGCATCGCGGCGGGCGTCAAACGGCTCGTTCACACGTCGTCGGTCGTCGCGGTCGGGTTGTCGACGAACGGCGCTCCGTGCGACGAGACCTCGCCGTGGAACTTCGACAGCGAAGGACTCGTCGACGCGTACTCGATCACGAAGCATCAGGCCGAGCAGGTGGTGAACGCAGCTCGTGATCGGCTCGACTGCGTGATCGTCAACCCGACGTACATGTTCGGACCGCGCGACGCTCGGCCGAGCTCGGGCAAGCTGATCGTCGACCTCGTGCGCCGGCGGGTGCCGGGATGGACCCCGGGCTACAACAACTTCGTCGACGTTCGCGATGTCGCGCGCGGCATGATCGCGGCGTGGCAGCGAGGGGGGCGCGGCGAGCGCTACATCCTCGGCGGCCATGACCTCACCTACCGCGAAGTGATGCGGCAGATCTGCCGTGAAGCCGGCGTTCGACCGCCGCGGTTTCGGGTGCCTCGCCCGATCGCCGCGCTGGTCGGCAAGTGGGGCGATCGGATCGAGCGCCGCGGCAAGGAGCCGGTCGTCAACTCGACGCAGATCCGCTACGCGTTCACCGACAAGTTCCGGTTCACGAGCGGCAAGGCGCAGCGCGAGCTCGGCTACCAGATCGGCCCGCTCGAGCCCGCGGTGCGCGACGCGGTCGCGTGGTTTCGCGCGCATTCGATGCTGTAGCCACAAACTTGCGACCGCGCGGCGATCGCTCATCCTTAGCTCGTGCGCGTCGTCGGTCTTGCGAGTCTCCTCGTGCTGCTCACCGCGGCCGGTGGCAACAAGGCGCCGGCGCCCGCACCGGCGTGGATCGGCACGTTCGAGCCGGCTCCTCAGGCGCCGCCGAGCTGCATCGATTGCACCGTGCCCGCGTTCGTTCAGCTCGCTGGCTCGGTGCGCGTGCTCGCGCCGTCCGAGGGCGGCGCGCCCGCGGCCGGCGACGTGCTCGTGATCCAACCGCGGCTCGGCGTCATCGTCCGAGGCCGTGTGGATAGCGGCCGGATCGCCCTCGCGTGGTTCAACTTCGACCGTCGCGATGGCGATGCCGGCGTGATCGTGATCCCCGGCGATGCGCACCCGCAGATCGTCGATCCGAGCAAGGCCGACCTCGTCGCGATCCGGGCGGCGATGATGCGCGATGAGGTGCTCGCGGGCGTCCACAAGGCGCTCGACAAGCTCGAGGTCGGCGCGGTCGACCTCGACGGCGATCGCAAGGCAGACCTCGTCGTGACCTACGGCTGCAACGCGTGGGCAGATGGCCAGTGCCAATCGATGGGCCAGTTCTTTCTCGCCCGCCACGGCACCAGCTGGAGCGAGATCGAATAACCTGTACGCCGCATGGGAGCGGCGCTCGTCCTTCTGCTCGTCGGGCTCGGCGCGATGGCCGCGGGCGTGCTGATCGGCCGTTACTACGTGCCCGACGATCGCCAGCTGCGGCGCAGCGCGCGTCACGCTCGATCGTACATGCGAGCGCTCAGCTATCTGATCGCGCGCGACTACGACACGGTCGTCAACGAGCTGCGCACCGTGGTCGAGGAGAACGTCGAGGACGTCGAGCCGTACTTCGCCCTCGGCGCGATGTTTCGCAGCCGCGGCGAGCACGAGCGCGCGATCCGCGTGCACCAAGCGCTCGCCCTGCGCGAACGCGACAGCCGCAAGCTCCGCCACCGCGCGATGTACGAGCTCGGCCTCGACTTCCGCGCCGCCGGCATGCCGCGCCGCGCGACTCGCGCGATGGAAGAGGTGTTGCTCGAAGAACCGGGCCACGAAGGCGCGCTCCGTGCGCTAGCGGCGCTGTACGAAGAGCAGGCGCGGTTCAACGAAGCGGCCGGGTTGTGGCAACGGCTCGGCAAGCGCCGCAACGAAGACACGTCGGACCGCGAGCATCACTTGCTCGTCGCCGCGGCACAGGCGGCGCTCGGCCGCGACGACCTCGATTCGGCCAAGCAGCTGCTCAAGGCGGCGCAGAAGCTGGTGAGCCCGGAGAGCGCGCACTTCTTCGCCGCCGCCGCCGAGCTCGCAGCCGCGCGCGGTAACCACCGCGGTGCGAAGGAGCGGCTCAAACAGGCGTTGCTCGCCGATCCCGCGCTCGTGCCGCACGTGCTGCCGGGCTTGATCGCGGCGGAGAATCATCTCGACGGCGGAACCGCGGCGACCCGCGACGATCTCGACGAAGACGAGCCGGCCATTATCGATCCGGCCGCGCCGCAGCTACCGGCGGGCGAGGGCACCACCGCGATCGTCGCACCCGCGCCGGCGACGCCGAAGCTCGCGACGCCGCCGCTCGGCGTGCCATTGATGTCCGCCGCGCGTCCGATCGCGAGCGTCGCTGATCGCGTGCTCGCAACGCTGGCCGAGATCGAAGCGAAGACCGGGCCGCGCTTGGAGATCGCGCTGATCCGCGCGCAGCTCGCGACGTCGGCCGATGCCGGCGCGAGCGATGTGATCGCGAAAGATCTGGCGCTGCGTTTCCCGGATGCGCTCGCGGCCCGCGTCGCGACCGCGCGGCTCGCACTCGCGACCCATGATGCGGGCGCAACGCGCGATGCGCTCGGGCAGCTCGCGGCCGAAGATGGTGCGCTCGCGTGGACGCTGCGCGGGCGCTGGCAGTGTTCTCACTGCGGCGCGCGCCCGACCGCGTTTAGCTGGCGTTGCGGGCACTGCCGCCGATGGGGCACGCTGCGGATGGAAACGGGCGTCGAGCCGCCGCCGATCGCACCCCGCGATCGTCGGGCCGCACC
>CAZDGY010000171.1:3846-9550 GCA_964504685.1 uncultured Kofleriaceae bacterium
GGATGGCTTGCTCGGCGCGCCCGATGCGGCGCTGCCGGCCGCCACGCTCGATGTCGGCCTGACCGAGGACGAGCTTGCGCAGGCCGGGACGCGACGCTCGCTGCTCGGCCGCGTCGGCGGTTGGTTCACGCGGTCGATCCGGCGCAAGAGCTAGCGCGTAGGCGTCGCCGGAGGCGCCCACGCACACGACCCGTAGCGCGGGCTCTGGTATACCCGGTGCCGGCATGACCCCGGCTGACCCACCTGGCCCCTCGGAGGGCGTGCCGCGCGCTGATCCGACGCCGGCCCCGGTCTCTGGCCGGTCGCGCAGCCAGACGTGGTTCGGCGAGAACAGCGGCTCGCGCCGGTTCCTGTCGCGCTGGGGCCTGACGTTGTTCCTCGTGTTCGTGCTGATCCTCGGTCACGCGGTGCTGCTGCCGTTCGTGTTCGCGAGCCTGATCGCGTACATCCTCGCGCCGATCGTTGGAGCGATGTCGCAGCGCAAGAACGGCACGATGCGGATGCCGCGCGGCTTGGCGATCATCATCTGCTACATCGTGTTTCTCGCCGCGGTCACCGGCTTCATGTTCCTGCTCGTGCCGCGGCTGTCGAGCGACGTGCGGCGGATCGCCGGCGAGGTCTCGTACCGCCGGATCAACGACGAGTGGACGCCGAAGGTCGCGCACTGGCTCGAAGACCATTTTCCGTCACTCGCGACCGATAGCGCGCCGTCGCCGGATGAGCCGCCCGTGGTCGGTGACGTGCCGCTGACGCCCGCGACGTCGCTGGTCGTGACGCCGCTGCCCGACGGCCGCTTCGCGATCGAGATCGCGCAGAACGGAGTCGACATCAAGCCGACGCCCGACGGCGGCTTTCACGTGCAGCCGGTCGAGACTCGCCCCGAACAGCTCACGCTCGAGGGCAAGCTGCGCGTGCTCGTCAAGAAGTCGATCGAGGGCTTGAAGTCGAAGCTCGACGAAGGCGTCCGGTTCGGCCAGACCGTGCTGACCGAGTTCATCAAAGGCATCTTCGGGTTCTTCTTCACGCTGATGATCGGCGCGTTCTTGCTGATCGATCTCGAGAAGGTCCACGCGTTCCTACGCACGCTGTTCCCGGTGAACTTCCGCGACGACTACGATCAGATCATCCGCGACATCGACCGCGGCTTGTCCGGCGTGATCCGCGGCCAGCTCGTGATCTGCGTGATCAACGCGTCGTTCACGTTCATCGGCTTGCTCGTGTTCGGCGTGAAGTACCAGCTGATCCTCGCGGTGGTCGCCGGCTTGATGAGCCTCGTGCCGATCTTCGGCTCGATCCTGTCGTCGGTGCCGATCGTGATCGTCGCGCTTGCGTCTGGCGCCGAAGGAATCGACGTCGTGCGCGGCATCGCGATGACCCTGTGGATCATCGGCATCCACTTGGTCGAGGCGAACGTACTGAACCCGAAGATCATCGGCACCGCTGCGAAGATTCACCCCGTGCTCGTGATCTTCGCGCTGTTCCTCGGCGAGTACAGCTACGGCCTGGTCGGCGCCTTGCTCGCCGTGCCGCTTCTTGCCGCGGTCCAGGTGATCTTCATGTATTTCTATCGAAAGAGCACGAAGGACGCGCAGAAGCGCATCGAGACCGGTCCGGTTCAGCCCGGAGGCGGTCAAGCTGGACCTCTCGCGACCACGAAAACGTGACGTGCGGCATGGCTGCAGGAACGGTTGGTTGATGACGCCCGCCGTCGGTGGTACCCCAGTTCTTATGTTTGCTGCGCGTCTCCGCTCGGTGCTCGCTATCGGTGTGGTCGGTGCGCTTGCCAGCGCGGCGAGCGCGCAACCGGTCGATCCGTACGCCGCACCGCCAGCGCCAGCGCCGGCGCGAGCACCGACTCCGGCACCGGCACCAGCACCGGCGCCCGCGCCGGCACCCGCTCCGACGTCCGGGCCCCAGGATCCCTACGCGATCAGCGGCGACCCCGTGCTCGCCGAGCAAGTCGCCGACTCGCTGGTCGCGCGCGCGCAGGAGTTACTCGACGCTAAGATCTACGTCGACGCCAAGCAGCTCGCGGTCGAAGCGCTGGTCGAGAGCCCGAAGGGCCCGGCCGCCGACCACGCGCGCTACATCATCAAGGTCGTCAACCAACAGCTCGGCATTCGCGAAGAAGTCCCGGGCGAGCAGAAACCGCCGGTCGTCGAGCAGACGCCGATCGGCGATCCGACGCTGCCGGTCACGCCGGTGACGCCGCCGCCCGAGGGCCACTATCACAACGGTCACACCGCAGCGATGGTCCATGCCGGTATCTACAGCGCACTGATCGGCGCGACGATCGGCTCGTACTTCGACACCAACAACCCGGCCAGTGGCGCGGTCCCGATGGGCATCGGCGCGGGTGTGCTCGGTGCGCTGTTACTACCCCGTGCGATCGACAAGCTAAACTGGAGCGACGCGCAGGTCCGGACCGCAGGCGCAGCCAGCGTGTGGGCCGGCGTGGTCGGCGGCCTGATCGGCAACATCGCGACCGGCGCGAACGGCGGCACGACCGATGCGAGCGACGTCCTGACCGGCGCTGCGATCGGTTCGACGGTGGGCGTGCTCGCCGGCGGGCTCTACGCGCGCAACGATACCCTGACTCGCGGCGACGTCGCGATGGTCGACACGTTCGCGGGCATGGGCGCGATCGGCGGCTTGACGCTCGGCATGGTGATGCAGCCCGCGCAAACCGAGGGCTACTCGCTCAACGCCGCGCTCGGTACGGCGGCCGGCGTCGTCACCGGCCTGATCGTCGCGCCGCAGACCAACACGACACCGCGCCGCATGCTGCGCGTCGCCGGCCTCGCCGCGGCCGGTGGCGCCGTTCCGTTCTTGCTCTACGCCGGGATCAACGACCCGACGACGACCGCCGACGAACGGATCACCGGCCTGCTGTCGACCGCCGGCCTTGTCGCGGGTGCGTGGCTCGGGTTCTACCTGACCCGCGACATGGACAAAGGGCTCGACGTCAAAGACAAGAAGCCGAGCGATGCGCCGCCCGCGATTGTCGGGCGCAGCTCCGACGGCCGGTGGGAGCTCGGGCCGTTCGCGGTGCAGCCGTTGTCGCCCGCGCTCGCGCCGCAAAAGGGCCTCGCGCTGACCGTCGTCGGCGGCGCGTTCTAGCGGATCGCGACCGAGCGCGAGCAGAATTGGCCGGCGGTCGTGTCGGTCCACACCGCGCCATAGTTGCCTGCGATCGTCGCCAGCGTGTATGCGGCGTCGTCGCCGAACAGCGTCGGCAGCGACGTGAACTGCGTACCGACCAGGGCGCCGACCGACGACGGCACGTTCGCCACCGACAACACCACCGACGGCAACGAGGACGGGGTCACCGCGGGGGACACGACGGTCGCGCCATCGGTCATGCCGTCGTTGACGACCTGCGCGTTGTCGATCGGCGTCACCGGGTCGGCGTTCGTGATCTCGAGCAACCACACCTCGCGCTGTTCGGAGCCGGCGGACGTAACCGTTACCGCGGTCGCGCCGGCGCGTGCGTTCGGCGAGTACCACAGCTCGCCGAGTGTCGCCGTGGTCGTGCAGGTGTACTGCGACGCCGCCGACACGTAGACGTTGCCGACGTCATCACTCACCGCGGTCACCGGATCTTGAACGAACACCGATGCGGTCGCGACGACCAGCGCGCTGCCTTGCCGGGTCGCTGCGCAGGTCGCGGTCACCGAGCTCGCCGTGGCAAACATCGCCGAGGTCTGCACGACGAACGGCGTGGTCCCGGCCTCGGCATCGATCGGCGCGTCCGCGTCGAGACCGGCTGCGTCACCTGGGGCCGTAGGTGCGTCACCCGCCGGGTGAAAGCCGTACCGCCCGCACGCGGTGGCGATCACGATCCAGAGCGCGTGCCGCACCGATCCAGTGTACGCCTACGGCCGGCGCGCGCGGAATACCAGCGCACCGCCGAGGCGGACATCTTCGTAGTCGTGAAACCCGATGCGCTGCAGCCACGCGCGCAGCTCGCCGGGATCGAAGCGGCGAATGCCAGCGGCGCGTGCGGCGAGCCGGCCGAGCAACGACGGGGCTTCCGCGAACGTCGACCCGACGTACAGTCCACCCGGGCGAAGCACGCGCCGGATCTCGCGGAACACGAGCTCGGGGTCGTCGTACGCGTGGAGCGCACCCGCGTTGTTGACTCCGCCGAACGCGCCATCGATGAATGGCAGCGCGTGCGCGTCGCCCCGGACGAGCACGACGTTGGTGTAGCCGCCGGTGCGCTGGGCCGCGACGTCGAGCATCGCGCGCGAGATGTCGAGGCCGACGATCAGGGCACCCGGCGCCGCCGCGGCGAGCGCGCGGGCGAACGCGCCGGGACCGCATGACAGGTCGAGCCAGGGGCCGGGGCGATCATCGAGCGATAGGCTGTGCTTGTGAATGAATAGCTCGCCGGCCAGTCCGCCGACCGACGCTCCGGCGCCCTTGCCCGCGAGCAAGCGCACGAACGCCGGCCGCCACATCCGGTCGTAGACGCGCGCGACGAGGTCGCTCTCCATCAGCCGCTGCTCGGTGTTGGCGGGCGTCGGCTCGCCGGCGCCGACATCGATCAAGTCGATGACGTTCGCGGTGGTGTGCGCCGGCTCGAGCCCGCACGACTTGCAGCGCGGGTGGCGCAGGTCGGCAAACGGCGCGGCAGCGCGACAGCGCGGGCAGGCGAGGATCGACAGAACGGCGGGATCCACGGGCGATGCTGTGTATAGCGTACGCGTCTCGCGTGAAGTTGCGGCGCGACGCCGTTTTAGGTACGACGCTCGCTATGACGCGGATCTCTTGGGCGCATGCGGTGCTGTTCACCCTCGCGGCGGGCTCGGTGGCGGGCGCGGCGCCGAAACCCATCCACGCGAAGGCGCCGAAGACCGACGTCTCGCGGCTCGCAACCGCGCTGTCGGGGACCGATCCCGAGCTCGCGGCGAAGGCCGCGGACGATCTCGGCGAATCCCCCGATCCGGCCGCGCACGACGCGCTGCTCGATGCGCTCGCGTTCGGGCTCGCACCCTCGGTCGCGGTGCCCGCGATGCTCGCGGTGGTCGGTCACCCGGCGCCACCCGATGTCGTCGCGCTCCGGCGCTACGCGGGGCACCGCCAACCCTCCGTGCGCGGCGCGGCACTGAACGCACTCGCCGCGTATCCCGATCCGCTCGCGCACGCTGCGATCGTCACCGGCTTGCACGATCCGACCGGCATCGTCCGCGCACAAGCGGCGAACGCTGCGGCCAAGGGCCGAGTGAGGGAAGCGTACGACCCGCTGTTCGCGCTGCTCGATCGCGGCGAAGAGTCGGCTGCCAAAGCGCTCGCCGAGCTCGCCGATCCAGACTTGGCACGTCGCATCGGCGATCACCTCGGCAAGGCACCCGATCCGATGCTCGCCGAATGCCTCGGGCTCGTGCTGCGCCGCGCGGACTTCGGACCCGACTCGGCGCGCGTCGACATCGTGCGCGCGATCGCGAAGATCTCCGACGCTTCGGCAGTCGACCAGCTGACCCAGTATGTCGATGGCACCCCGAAGACGCCGCCGCGCGAATCGCGCAAGGAAGCGCAGAAGGTGATCGACGCGCGACTCGGAGGTGGCAAGTGAGCCGAACCCAATTCCGCGTGTCGGCGCGCAGCGCCGATGCGCGGGTCCTTACGGCGAACGGGTCCCGTAAGGGGCAAGTGAAGCGCGCGATCTTGGCGGTCTTCGGCATCGGGCTCGTCGCGTGCG
>CAZDGY010000172.1:0-9509 GCA_964504685.1 uncultured Kofleriaceae bacterium
TTGCATCGGATGTATGTGCCCGAGTCGCGGACTTCGGCCTCGCGAGCGCGGAGCTCGGCGAGCCCGGCAGTGCGGCGCATACCGCGGCGTTGACGATGACCACGGTCGGGCTCGCGGGCACGCCGGCCTACCTCGCGCCCGAGATCGTCGATGGCGAGCTGCCCGATGCGCGCAGCGATCAGTACGCGTTCGCGATCACGTTGTTCGAGGCACTGCACGGTCGCCATCCATTCGTCGGCACGACCGCGCAGGCGATGTGGAGCGAGATGGCCGCCGGCCGGATTCGCCCGGGCGGCGGGGACGTCCCGGCGTGGCTCGATCAGCGCATCCGCCGCGGCTTGTCCGCGAACCCGGCCGACCGCTGGCCGAGCGTCGCGGAGCTCGTCGTCGCGATCGAGCACCCGCCGCGCCGGATCTGGCCGTGGCTCGCGCTCGGTGGGGCCGGCGTCGCGGCGACCGTCGCCGGCTTCATGCTGTTCAGCTCGTCGTCGCCGGTCGATGATTGCGAGCGCGGAGCGGCGTTGATCGACGCGGTATGGACACCGGACGTGCGCGGCGCACAGGCGCAGCGGTTCGCGCACGCCGCGCCTCATCGCGACGCCGCGATCGAGACCGGCGGCAAGTTGCTCGACACCTGGTCCGACGACTGGCGGCTCGGCCGGCGCGCGGCATGTAGCGCCGAACCAGCACTGCGTGGGCCGCGTCTCGCGTGTCTCGATCAAGAGCTCGGCGAGCTCCGGGCGCAGCTCGCGGCGTGGAGCGATGCCGACGCCGACGTCGTCGACGCGATGATCCCCGCGATCTCGGCGCTGCCGCATCCGCAAGATTGCGTCGTTCACCCGCCGCCGATCGGCAAGACCCCAGCGCCGTTGCGCGCGCGGATCGACGAGCTCGCTGCGCTCGCCCGCTCCGGTCGGCCGCACGCTGCAGATGCCAAGCTCGCTCAGCTCGTCGCCGACGCCGAGGCGACCCACGATCCCGAGACGCTCGCTCATGCGTTGCGCGCCGCCGCGAAGGTGGACAGCGAGCTCGGACGCAACGGCATCGCTCACGACCTCGACGTGCGCGCCGCTCACGAAGCCGCGCTCGCCGGCGACGACAGCCTGATGCTCGACGCGATGATGGACGAAGTGATCGTCGCGATCGATCAGGGCCATGCGCAGGATGCGCTCGGCGTCATCGATGCCGCCGACGCACTCGTGGCGCGCGCGAAGCTCGACGCTAGCTATCGGGTCACGATCGAGCGCGGCCACGTGCTCGCGCGACTCGGCAAGACGCCCGAAGCGATCGCCGCCTTCACCAAGGCGATCGAGCTGCTCGAGCCGCGCGCACAACGCGATCGCCAGGCGAAGATCCAGCTCGCGTCTGCGCTCGGTGCGCTCGGCTCCGCACTCGGGGCGCAAGGTCGCCAAGAAGACGGCCGAGTCGCGCTCGGCCGCGGCCTCGCGATCGAAGAAGCCGAGCTCGGGCCCGACGATCCCGAAGTCGGCCGCTCGCTCAACGACCTCGCGAACCAAGAGCGCGCGCTCGAACGGTTCGACGATGCGAGTGCTCACTACCTGCGCGCGAAGCGGATCTTCGTGGCGGCATACGGCGAGCACTCCGAGTTGGTCGGCATGATCGACGTCTCGCTCGGGGGCCTGACCGCGCTGCAAGGCAAGTACGACGACGCACGCAAGCTGTTCCTCGCCGCGCAGTCCGAGCTGTCGAAGCTGCCGCCCGATCACCCGACGTTCTCGGCGATCGAAGACGGCCTCGCCGGCTGTGATCGCTCGCAGAATCGCACCGCCGATGCGGTCGTGCACTATACGCGCGCGATCGAGATCCTCGAGAAGGCGGGCGGAGACGGCAGCGAGATCGCGGACGAGCGGGTCAACCTCGCAGGCGCGCTCGGCGAGCTCGAACACTTTGCCGAGTCGCGCGTTCAGATCGACAAGGCGCTCGTCGAGCTCGACAAGGCGCAGGTCGCGCCGAAGGGCTACGTCGACGCGTGGAACGTGCTCGCCGAGCTGCAATGGCGCGCCGGTCAGAAGTCACAGGCGCTCGAGACCGTGCGCAAGATGATCGCCACGATCGGCGACGATCCGCGCGCGGAGTGGATCAAGATGCGCAAGGACGCCGAAACCCTGCTCGCCGAGTGGACGAAGCAGTCACACTAGATGCCGAGCACTTGCACCGGCGTGTTGCGCTGATTGCCGGTCGTCTGGTCGCCGACTTGTCCGGCGTTGTTCCAGCCCCAGCACCAGATCCCTCCATTGACGAGCGCGCATGCGCTGAGTGCCGCGATCCCGGTTGCGACCTGCGTGACGCCGCTCTGCAGCCCGGTGACGCCGACCGGCGATAATGCGTTCGCGGTGTCGTCGTCGCCGATCTCGCCTTCGCCGCCGCCGCCCCAGCACATCGCCGCGCCGGCGCTGGTCGCGCACGTGAACCCGTCGCCGCCGGCGATCTGCGTGACGTTCGCGATCGCCGATTGCGTCGGCGAGGACAGATCGGCGTCGTTGTTCGTGCCGTCGCCGAGCGGTCCGTAGAAGTTGTCGCCAAAGCACTCGACCGTGCCGGCGTTGGTCAGCGCGCAGATGTGGGTATCGCCGCCGGTGATCGCGACCGCATTCGAGATGTTGACCGCGACCGGGCCGGAGTCGTTGTTGGTGAGCGTGTGGTCGCCCCAGCAGTTGACCGCGCCGGTCGTCATCACCGCGCACGCCGCTTCGTACGACGCGCCGATCGCCGCGACGCCGGACGCGTAGACTTGCACGGGCGTCGCGACCAGCTCGTTCGCCGTGCCGTCGCCGAGCTGGCCCTCGCCGGCGTGGCCCCAGCACTTCACGCCGCCCGCGGTGGTCAGCGCGCAGAAGAAGTCATCGCCGGCCGCGATCGCGGTGACGCCCGAGCCGAGCCCGATCACCGCGACCGGCGTCGAGCTGTCGGCGGTGCCGCCGTTGCCGAGCTCGCCCTCGTCGCCGCGGCCCCAACACTGCACCGCGCCGCCGGTCGTCAACACGCACGTCGATTGGTCGCCGAGCGCGACGCTCGCGATCCCCGACGTGAAGCCTTGGCTGATTCCCGCTTTGAGGTTGCCGGTATCGCCGCCCCAGCACAGCAACGCGCCGTCGCTGCGAACGCCGCATGCTTGTGGACCGCCGACCGCGATCGACTGGAAGTCGAGACAGCAGCCGGTGCTGCACGTGTGATAGCCGCTATCGCAGGTGAACGTGCACGTGCCGTTCGAGCAGCCATTCTCGCTGTGCCCGGGCTGCGGGCAACGCTTGCACTCGGGCCCGCAGCTCGCCGGCGTGTCTTCGCCATCGGGGCAGGTCGACGGCTCGCTATCGACCGGCCTCGACGCGTCTCGCATCGCGTCGTGGCTCGCTGCATCGGGCATCGCTTGCATCGCTCCGCCGCCGCCGCACGCCGCGATCATCACGAGCATCGAGTACTTCATCATCGGCGGGGCCAATTGCACCGCCCGTGCCCGCGGTAACTCGGCAGAACTGAAGTAACGCCGCGAGCGCGAGTGGCGATTCGTTCACTCGTGCCCCGGGACGCCGCAGGTTACGCGGCGATGACAGCGCTACTTGTACTCGGGCTCGATGAGCTTGACGTCGGTGATGCCAGCGCCCGCGAACGCCTTGTCGAGGTGAGCCTTGTCGCCCATCAGCACGACGACTTCGTTCTTCGGATCGAGCTCTTGCTCGAGCAGCAACTTGACCTGAGCGGTCGACACCGCTGCGACCTGCTGGATCAGCGTCTTGTAGTAGGTCGGTGGCAGGTTGTACTTCGCCATACCTGCGAGCTCGCTGGCGAGCGAGGCCGTGACCGTCGACTCCGAGAGCAGGTTGTTGAGGATCTTGCGGCGCGCGCGCACAAAGTCCTCGTCGAAATGATCGCCTTTGCGCAGCGCATCGAGGTCGTCGCGCAATGACTTCAGCGACTCGCCCGTGCGCTCCGCATCGATCGTGCCGCCGACCGGCGCGTTGCCGTGCATCATGTAGGCGCCCGGTCCCGCGTGGGTCTCGCGGTGGAAGCCGAGACCGTAGGTCGTGCCGAGCTTGAACCGGACGTTGCCACCGCGGATGTCGAGCATCTCGGTCAACACCATGCGTGCAGCCTCTTGGCCGTCGAGCCCGGCCGGAGCCGGGTACGCGAGCATCGCGGTCACCTGCTGCGTCTCCTTCGCCTGGATCACGCCGATGTACGTCGGGCCGGTGCGCTTGAACGGCGTCTTGTCGACTGGCTTGTCGAGCGTGCCCTTGGTCCACCCGCCGAACGTGTCGCGCGCGAGCTTCTCGGCGTACTTCGGATCGAACTTGCCGACGATCACGAGCGTCGCGTTCGCCGCGCTGTAGTGCTCTTTGCGGAAGTTATCGAGGGAGTCGCGGTGCACCTTGTTCGCGGCGTCCGGCGTGATGATCGCGGTGCGCGTGTACGGACTGTCCGGCCCGTAGACCGCCGTGCGGATCTGGCGGCTGAACTCGTTCTGTTCTTGCTCGGTCTTCAGCTTCCAGTCCTCGGCCGTGTGCTTCTGCCAGCTCTCGATCGCTTTTTGCTCGTACTCACCGGCCTGGATCTGGCGGTCGAGCCCCTTCAGCATGAGGTCGAGATAGATGTTGATGCCGTGTGTGCTGCACGACATCGAATCGGCGCCGGAGCCGCAGCGGATCGAGATGCCACTGCGCGCGAACGCCTCGGCGTCCATCGGCAGGTGCAGCGCCTCGGCGGCCAACGCGGCGAGCGCCGGACTGTTCGGCGTGCTCGCGTTACCTGCGTTGTTGAAGAGCAGCGTCGCAGCGGCGAGCGGCATCGCGTCGTCTTGCAGCAGCACGACGTGCATGCCGTTGCCGAGCGTGAACCGGTTCGCCTTCGACAGGATCTCGTTCTGGTTCGAGATCGGAATCGGCCGATGCGCTTCGGCGGGGTCGACTTGCGGATCGGTCATCGCCGCGTCGGATTGACCGCTGGTCTTGACCTTCGAGCGCACGTCGCCCTTCAGGCCCTTCGAGTTCGGCTTCACGACGACGATCGCGGCCTTTTCCCAATCGATCGTGTTCTTGACCACGGCCCCGACCTTTTCGTTGTCGAACGCTTTGATCTTGTCGAGCTCCTTGAACAGGTACTGGTCGTGCGAGTTGAAGTCGACGTCTTTGGAGAACTGGATCAGCTGCGCGAGCGTGAGCGTGCGCCCGGTGAGCGTCTCGAGGCGTTCCACGAAGCTGGCCGACTCGCGTGCCTTTTCTTCTTGGAGGTCTTCATACGAACCTTCGTCGAAGCCGCGGTACGCCTGCTTTGCCGCCTTCTGGGCGAAGTCGAGCGCGTCGTCGAGCTTGTTCATGCCCTTCAGCTCGATGCGCATGAGGAAGAGCGGCGCGAGCGTTCCGCCGATCTGGGCGGGTTGCACGCTGTACGCGAAGTCGTACTTCTCGGCCGCGCTCGCGACGCGCGAGAACGCGCTGCTGATGCCGAATCGAGCCATCTCACCCTCGGGCGTGTTGCCGGCCGGTAGCGACCAGCCGATCCACACCGACGGGCGCTCGACATCCGCTTCGATCTCGACCTTGCCGTGCGGCGCGGTGAAGGGCTCGACCTTCGTGCGCGCGACCGCGTCGCGCTTCGGGATCTTCCCGAAGTACTGCAGCACGAGCTTCGTCGCCGCATCGAGATCGACGTTGCCCGCGATCACGACCGTCGCGCGGCTCGGCGCGTAGTAGTCCTTCATGAACTTGCAGGCCTCGGCGAGCTGCGCGCTCGCGATCTGCCTGTCGTCGCCGCCGATGTCGCGCTGGTATGCATGCCCTTGCGGATAGATCGCCGCTTCGACGACCCTCTCGACGTAGTCATCCGCGCTCGACTGCGCGCGGATCTCGTTGCGTACGACCTCGCGCTCGCGCTCGAACTCGACGGCTGGCACCGTCGAGCAGCCGAACGCCGGGAAGCCGTTCTGGGCTGGGAGGTCGGCCGCGTAGTACATCCGCAGGAACTCGACGCGAAGCAGCGCATCGAGGTTTTCCTTGCGGCCCTCCAGCATGTAGTGGGTCTGATCCCAGTTCGTGAACGCGTTGAAGAACGTCGTGAGTGGAATGATCGACTGGAATAGCGGTGCCGAAGTCGGACCGTCGGGGCGCGTCTGGAACATCAAGTGTTCGACCAGGTGGGCGAGCCCGGAGCGACCCTGTGGGTCTTCGCGCGCGCCCACGTCGTAACGCACGTCGACCTCGACTAGATCGGTGGTCGGGTCTGGCACGATCACGAAGCGCAACCCGTTGGCCTCGAGGACGCGACGGTGCTCGCCGCCGTTGCTGAACGTGAACTGCGGCGTCTCCGCACCGATGCACGAGGCCCACGCGAACAAACCAAGCGCAGCTGCGCCACGAACCAACTTCGACATGGGCGGGATCTTTATCAATCCTCGACGGTTTGCAAGCTCCAGTTGATGTCGCTGCTGCGACCGTCTGCGACAGGCTCAGAGGCCTCACATCGTCAGCCGGTTTGAGCTAGTGTGGCGCGCCATGGCTGTATCGCCTCCAGCAGGCCCACCCGACCAAGACCGGGCGTTCTTCGGTCATCCGGCCGGGCTCTCGACGCTGTTCTTCACCGAGATGTGGGAGCGGCTCTCGTACTACGGGATGAGAGCGTTCCTCATCCTTTATCTCAAGGCGGCGGTCGAGCACGGTGGGCGCGGAATGTCGGTCGGCGCAGCTGGCGGAGTCGTCGGTTTGTGGGCCTCGTCGGTCTATCTATTGTCGCTGCCGGGCGGCTGGATCGCAGATCGCTTCTTGGGGCAACGCCGCGCCGTGACGTGGGGCGGCATCGGCATCGCACTCGGCGCCGTGCTCCTCGCGCTGCCCTACGACGGGTTGTTCTATCCAGGTTTGGTCGTCAACGCGATCGGCACGGGCCTGTTGAAGCCGAACATCTCGACGATCGTCGGTCAGCTCTACAAGCCGGGCGATATCCGTCGCGATGCCGGTTTCACGATCTACTACATGGGCATCAACATCGGCGCTCTGTTCGCGCCGTTCATCTGCGGCTACCTCGCGCAGAACGAGGGCTTCCGGGCGTTCCTCGGCGACCACGGCATCGATCCGAACCTGTGTTGGAAGTTCGCATTCGCCGCTCCTGCGGTCGGCATGATCGCGGGCGTTCTCCAGTACGTCACCGGCAAGCGGCTCGGCGACGCGGGCATGCATCCGACGATCCCGACTGACCCGCAGAAGGCGGCGCGCGATCGCACGGTGCTCGCGGTGGTGCTCGGCGGGCTCGGACTGTTGCTCGTGGCCGGTGTCGTGATCGCGTTTACCGGTGTGCTCGACATCAGCCAAGACGACATCGAGCTCGGCTTCGGCATCGGCCTCACGATCGCCGCGATCGGTCTGTTCGTCGGCCTGTTCAAGAACGCGCGCGACGACAAAGAGCGCAAAGGCGTGATCGCGATGATCGCGTTGTTCCTCGGCTGCATCATGTTCTTCGGCATCTTCGAGCAGGCGAGCTCGACCTTGAACGTGTTTGCCGACGACAAGGTCCGTCACGACTGGCTCGGCCTTCACCTCGAATCGAGCTACCTGCAGAGCGCGAACTCGTTCTTCGTGCTGCTCGCCGCGCCGTTCTTCGCCGCGTTGTGGCTCCGCCTCGCGAAGCGCGGCAAAGAGCCGACGAGCGTCACGAAGTTCGCGATCGGCATGGTGCTCGTCGCGCTGTCGTTCGTCGTGATGTTGCCGGCGCTGCCCGACGTCGTCGCCAACGTGCGAGTTAGCCCGAACTATCTCATCCTGCTCTACTTCGTCTACACGTGCGCCGAGCTGTGCATCTCCCCGGTCGGGTTGTCGACGATGTCGAAGCTCGCACCGGCGCGGATCGCGGGCATGGTGATGGGCACGTGGTTCCTCGGCACCTCGATCGGCAACTTCATCGCCGGCAACGCGGCCAAGCTGAGCGAGAGCCAGGGCTACGGGTTCTTGTTCAAGATGCTGATCATCTCGGCGTTGATCACCTCGGCGGTGCTGTTCTTCGTCGCGCCGAAGATCAAGAGGATGATGGGCGACGAACCGACCACGCTGCCCAAGGCGATCGCGAAACCGATCGAAGAGTAGTCAGATCGTGTGCCACGCGGCGAAGTGCGCGCTCGCGTCGGCCGGCATGTGAGCGAGCAGCCAGCGCCACGTCGGCTCGGTGACGAGCACGAGGCCGTTGGGGATCGTCGGATGCAGCTCGACGATCGGGTCGACGCCGGGAGTTGCGCGCGCGAGCTCGATGGCGCGGACCAGGTGCTCGCCGCCGGTCACTGGCGACATCGGTAGCAATAGGCGCACGCGATGCTCCGCGGGCACGGCCTCGGGTCGCAGCGTGACGGTCGCACGCGCGTACCACGCGGCCATGTACTCGACGTGACGCTCGGCGACCACGACAGTCGCGCCTTCGGGGACGTGACCGGAGAGCGCGGTGCAACCCGCGACGAGCTCGGGCGCCGTGCCGATCACGCCCTCGCTGCGATCACGCGGCGCGATGATCACGAGGCCGAGCGCACACGCCGCTGCGATCTGCCAGCCGTCGCGTCCGAGCTTCGGGAGCACCGCACCGACGCCGATGCCGGCACAGATCGCGAGCGGCACGAACGCGATCAGTCGCAGGCGAAACCCCGGGCCTTGCGCGTCGTCGACCGCGAGCCACGGGCAGGCGATCGCGATCGCAGCGGCGGCGGCGACGATCGAGACGGCGCGCTCGCTCGCCGATTGCTCGAGCGCGATGCCGAGCGCGCCGCGAAGCCGCGGCACGAGCAACGCGACGATCGCGAGCCCGACCAAGCCTCCGATCAACGCCTCGTGATCGAACACGAGGTAATCGGCGAGCGTCGGTGCGTCCCACTCCGGCGTCGCCGACCACAGCGCCCCGAGCTGATCGACCGCGCCCGTCGCTACGACCGCGATCGTGCAGCCGAGCGCCGCGACCGCGATCGCGACCGCGAGTCGAGCGCGCCCGAGCAACCCGCGCGCGTGCGCTTCCGCGATCGCCGCTGGCACCGCTGCAACGAGCGCGAGCGCGAGCGCCAGCTTGTGAGCAAGTGCCGCCGCGACCAGGCCCGCGACCGCCGCAGCGATCCGCCCGCGCGTCGGTCGCTCGCCCGCGCGCAACGCGAGCCACACCGCGCACAGCCCGATCGTCAGCCCGATGCTGTTCTTGATGAACTCGGTCGACATGTACTCCGAGCTCGCGCTCATCGCCGCCACCGCGGCGGCGAACAACCCGGCGACGCGATGCTTGCCGAGTCGCGCGCCGATGCCATAGACCGGCAACGCGACGAGCGCGCCGCCGAGCGCCGCGCCGAGCTTCGCGCCGACGATCGGATCGGTCACCGCGGCGAAGGGTGCGAGCAGCCAGAACACCAGCGGCGCCGCCGGATACTGCAGCGCGCCGTGCTCGAGCAGCGCCCGGAACTGGATCGGATAGTAGTAGCCGTCGCACATGCGCACGCAGACGGTGCGCGTCACCATCGCCAACGCCACCGATCTCGCCAA
>CAZDGY010000173.1:0-9496 GCA_964504685.1 uncultured Kofleriaceae bacterium
TGAGCCGATCGCGAACCTCGACGCCGCAGCGGGCCTTGCACGAGCCTTTGGGGTGGTCTGGCGGGCGCTCGTTGATGCACACGAACACGTGGCGCTGGAATCCCGGCATCGCTGGGCCGCAGGTTAGCACGCCTACTGTTGGCTACCCGACGGGCCGGGCTTGCCCCCGGCCGGCTCCACCGCCGAATGGCGGTGCGGATCCGTCGAGGCGGTTGAAAGCCGGGACGGGCGAGCGCATCCTTGGTTTTTCCGGGGATGAGCGACAGCCACCCACAACCGGCCGTGCCCGATCTGATCGGCGCCGTGCTGGGCAGCTACCGCATCACCGGCGCACTCAGCGCAGGTGGGATGGGAGCGGTGTATCGCGCGCAGCACGAGGTGCTCGGCCGATCGGCGGCGATCAAGCTGTTGCGGCCGGAGCTCACCGCGAATCAGGAGCTGGTCCAGCGGTTCTTCACCGAAGCCAAAGCGGCGAGCGCGATTCGCCATCCCGGCATCATCGAGGTGTTCGACTTCGGCTACACCGACGACGGCCAGGCGTTCATCGTGATGGAGTTGCTCGAAGGCGAGTCGCTCGCGGCGCGAATCGAAGCGCGCGGCCGCCTCACCGAGCTCGAAGTCGCACAGATCGGACGCGGCATCGCCGGCGCCCTGATCGCCGCGCACGCCAAAGGCATCGTCCATCGCGATCTCAAGCCCGACAACGTGTTCCTCGTGCCCGACCCCGACGTGCCGTCGGGCGAGCGGCCGAAGGTGCTCGACTTCGGCATCGCGAAGCTGCAAGAGCCTGTGCCGACCAGTGCGCGGCAGACTCAGACCGGCGTGTTGATGGGAACGCCGCTGTACATGGCGCCCGAGCAAGCGCGCGCCGCCGGCGAGATCGATCATCGCGCCGATCTGTATTCGCTCGGTTGCATGCTGTACGAGCTACTCGTCGGCGAGCCGCCGTTCGTCGCGCAAGGCGCGGGCGAGATCATCGCGCTGCAGCTGTTCGGCAAAGCGGTGCCGCCGAGCGCGCGGCTCGTCGAGGTCTCGCCCGAGCTCGAGCGCACCGTGATGCGCTTGCTCGAGAAGGAGCCGGCGGCGCGGTTCGCGACCGCCGCAGAGTTGGTCGAAGCGCTCGGCGGAACGGTCGGGCGACTGAGTGCGCAGTTGTCGGCGCAGCAAGCGGCGGCGTCGCGATCCCACGTCGTGGCGCTCGTGCCCACCGAGCGCGCGACGCTCGACGAGAGACCGCCCGCAACCGCGCGAGGGAAGCTGCCGCTGATCGCCGGCGGGATCGCGTTGGCGATCGCCGGTGCAGTCGCGATTGCGATCGCGATGAGCGGAAAGCCGGCTTCGAACACAGGCGACAAGAGGGCCACGGCGACGACGCCGCAGACCGCACCGGTGACAGTACAGACTCCGCCGCCGCCGACACCGACACCGGCGCAGACTCCGCCGCCAGCGCAGACTCCGCCGACGACGACGCCGACACCGCAGATCCAGGAGACGCCTACGCCTACGCCGAAGACGAAGAAGGTGTCGCCGAAGACGCCGAAGGGGCCACATACCGATAAGGGCACGCCGATCGAGACGGATCTGGGAGCGCCGTGACTGCTGGCCGATCGATCGGAATCGCGATCGCGTTCGCGGCGAGCGTGGCGAGCGCGCAACCGGTGACGACACCCGCGCCGGCAACGCCAACGCCGACGCCGACGCCTGGCCCGACGCCGACGACGCCACCCGCGGCGACGCCTGCGCCCGAAGTTCCGCTCGCTCAGCTGCGCGACGAGAAACAGCTGACCGAAGCGCTCGCCGCGATCACCGGCGATCCGTCGATCAAAGTCGATGATCCGAAGGCGCGCTCGCTCGCGCAGGCGCTGATGAACGAAGGCGTCCATCAGCTCAAGAACCACGGCTACGACCAAGCGCTCGCGAACTTCCTCGAGGCCTACGACAAGTTCCCGAGCCCGAAGATCTTGCTCGATATCGCATCGACCTTGCGCGACATGGGCCGGCTCGCCGACGCCGCGAACACCTACCAGCGCTATCTGAGCGACCCCGCGACCGGCGCCGAACGCGTCGCCGAGGTCAAAGGCTTGCTGATCAAGCTCGACGAGCAGCTCACGATCCTCACGCTTCGCGTGTTCCCGCGCGGCTCGGACCTATCGATCGACGGTGGTCCGTACGCGGCGGTCGGCAGCTCGCTACTCACGCGCGTCCGCCCCGGCATTCACTTGGTGCGCGTCCGTCGCGGCACCGCGGTTACCGAGGTCAACGTCAACGGCTTCGAGGGTGAGAACAAGGAGGTCTCCGCCGCGCTCAAAGTCGAGGTCGGCGAGGATCTCGTGGCGCGCGACGGTGAGGGCTTGCCCCCCGCCGGCAGCGCCGCCGACGGGCGGCGCGGTTCAATCGATGTGAAACCCTCGACGACGCCCGGGGTCACGCCGGTGGGCACGCCCACGCCACCGGCGCCGCCGCCCGAGCACGTCGAAGGCTGGCTGATCACCGGCACGCAATACGCCGCCGCCGACGCGACCGGACGCGAGCGCAAGGTGCGAGCCGGCTACGCGGGCGCCGAGGTTGCGGCGATCGTGCCGGCGTTCGAGACCAGCGATACCGGCGAGGTCATCGTCCATCGCGGCGAGGATATCGGCTCGGGTCTGTTTGCGATCGCGCGCGCTTCGGTGTGGAAGGACAAGAGCTACTGCTGCGCGGGCGGCTTGGGCTTCGCGTACGCCGCGAACGATCGATTCGAGCTCGACGTGGCCGTGCTGCGATCCGGCACCTGGGGCGGCTTCCTCGGCGCGCGCTATCGTTTGCTCACGGGCTGGCTGCGCCCTTACGCCGCGGCCGGCATGCCGATCTTTTTCTACAGCGCAGCGAACACGAAGACCCCGCCGACCACGAGCAACTACGTCAGCCCCGGCCTTCGACTCGGCGGCGGCGTCGAGCTACGGATCAACGGTCACTTCAGCGTCGAGGGCGACCTCGGCTACGAACACTTCTTCAACGTCCATGGCACGTTCGAGCCCAACCAGATCGTGCCGACGGTCGGAGTGATCGGCCGGCTGTGATGATGCGACGCACTCGCTCTCGGCTGATCTCCTGCGCGTGCGTCGCGTTCGCAGGAGGTGCAGCCGCGCTCGCAGCGGGCGGCGGCAGCTCGAGCGTCGTCGCGGTGCCGGAGGCGCTCGTCGTGTTTGGCGCAAACGGCACGCAGCAACTCAAGAACACGAGCGCGACCACCGACTTCACGATCCAGACGATCACGCGCGATCCGTTGTGCCTGAGCGCGGTCACCGAGTCCGTCGCGGGCGGCACGCCGATCACGCTGACCGCGGGCTCGACGAAGAACGTCACGATCTCGTGCATGGCGGGCGAGCCATCGGGGATGGAGCGCTGCTTGTTCCACGGCAGCGACAACGCGGGGCTGCCGGTTGTCGACTTCATGGGCGTGTGCGGTTACGCGACCGCGACGACGTTGACCGCGAGCCCGACGACGTTCGACTTCACGACGGTCGTGATGGGCATCCCGAGCACGACGACGCTGACGCTCACCAACACCGGTGCAGCGACGATCGATCGGCTATCGCTCCAGCTCGACGATCTAGATGGCGACTTTCTGATCCAGCTGCCGTGTCCGATCGACGAGCCTTATTGCGAAGCGCCGATCGCGCCGCTGCCGACCGGAAGCTCGACGCCGATCGTCGTGTCGTGCGCGCCCAAACACAGCGGACCGCTCAGCGCCAAGCTCTACATCGCGACCGACACCGGTCAGATGGTGCCCGCGCCGATCCAATTGATGTGCACCGGCGTCGCGACGTCGTCGCCCGTGCTCGACGCATCGCCGCTCTCGGTCGAGGTCGCTGCGCCGGTCGAGGTCATCTCGGGCACCGCGAGCTCGACGATCCGGATCTCGAATACCGGCGGTGGCTCGCTCGTGATCGATGACGTCGAGACGATCGACGTCGATGCCGGCGCAGCGGCCGACTGGGTCTACGTCGCGAGCGGAAAGTGCAGCGGCACGATCTCGGCGATGACGACCTGTTCGCTCGCACAAGGCGACGAGGTCGACCTCGCGCTGACGTTCGATCCATCGCAGATCGCAGTGCGCCGAGCCGCGATGCTCGTGACCTATCACGACACCGCCGAGCGGACGCTGACGATCCCGCTCGACGGCACCGGTGGCGGCGCATCGCTCTCGCTGCTCGGCGGCACGACCGCGTTCGACTTCGGCACCGTCGCCACGACCGCGAGCTCGACGATCACGCTCGATACGGTCAACACGCCGGGCACCAGGCCGACGACCGCGACGTTCACGATCGCGCCGACGACCGGCCCGTTCGACGTCACGCCCGCGATGGGTCCGGTCGCACCCGGCGTCACGCCCACGAAATTCTCCGCGACGTGCACGCCGACCGCGACTGGAACCGCCACCGCGACGATCACCGGCGCCGGCTCGGATACGTTCGCGAGCCCGCCGATCCAGCTCAGCGCATCGTGCACCGGCGCATCGTCGGGGCTGGTCGCCAACCCGACCGCGGTCACGCTCGGCGAGGTTCGCAGCGATGGCGGCGCGATCACCGTCCCCGTCGTGGTCCAAGCGATCGGCGGCGCCCACGTCGGGCTGCAAGGCAACCCCACGCTCGTCGGCAACGACGCGACGCTATCGCTGTCGAACTATGACTCGTCGACGACGCCGGCGACGTTCACCCTCACGGTCACGCCGATCGACGACGTGCAGCAAGATCACGATCTCGGCAACCACGTGATCGTCGCGGACACCAACGGCGACACGCTCTCGATCCCGATCACCGGCCACAGCGTGACGCCGAGCTACGGCGTGCAGTCGATCGATGTCGGCACGTTCTGCGTCGGCCAACCGACGACCGCGAAGCGCGCGGCCTTGACGAACGGACCAGCGACGCTCGAGCTGATGGCGCCGACGCTGCAGCTCGGCGACGCCTCGCCGTTCGTGCTCGAGTACACCGCACCGTCGAGCTATCCGAGCCTGATCGGGCCGCAGCAGACCGCGAGCGTCGAGCTGTTGCCGCTGCGCCAGATGACGGCCGGCAGCTTTGCCGACACGCTCGTGTGGTCGACCGACGACATCGGCAGCGGCGCCACCGCGACGACCCCGGTGACCGCGACGTTCACCGCGACCGGCGGCGCGATCGCTCCGGGCGTGCTCGATTTCAACAAAGCGCCGATCCACATCGTCGAAGCGAACGCTCAGAGCGTGACGCTGCAGAACTGCGACGTGACGAACCCGCTCGAGCTCGAGCCGCCGGTGATTCCGGAGCCGTTCTCGATCGACAGTCCGAACTTTCCGACGTCGCTGCCGCCGCAGGGCTCGGTGACGTTTAGCGTCGGCTTTCGCCCGACGAAGCCCGGCCCGGACACCAACCCGCCGAACAGCTACCACGCCACGCTCACGATCTCGTCGCCGTCGCTCGCGACGCCGCTCACCGTGATGCTCGTCGGCGAGACCGAGCCGGTGACGCCGCCCGGCGATGCCGGCAGCGGCAGCGGCGGCGGTAGCTCGTGCGGTGGCTGCGAGAGCGGGCCATCGACCGGCTGGGCCGCGATCGTCGTGATCGCGATCGGCGTGGGTGCGCGTCGCCGCCGTCGGCGATAATCTGCGCCGCATGCACACGCAGAACCTCGAGTACACCGTCGACGGTAAGCGCTACGTCGGCTTCCTCGCCGTCGATCGGTCGCGCGCTGGCAAACGGCCCGGCGTATTGCTCGCGCCCGAAGGCAGCGGCGTCGGTGACGTGCAGCGCGAGCGAGCGCGCCGGCTCGCCGGGTTGGGTTACGTCGCGCTCGTGCTCGACTATCACGGTGACGGCGCGGTGCTCGCGGGTCCCGAGATGATGCAGGCGCTCGGCGCGCTACGCGAGAACCCCGACAAGATCCGCGCGATCGGGCGCACCGGTCTGGAGCTGCTCGCGGCGCAGCCCGAGACCGATCGCGACCAGCTCGCGGCGACCGGTTATTGCTACGGCGGCACCGCGGCGCTCGAGCTCGCGCGCTCGGGCGCGGATCTCAAGTGCGTCGTCGGGTTTCACTCGGGGCTCGCGACGTCGCGGCCCGAGGACGCGAAGCACATCAAGGCGAAGGTCCTCGTGTGCATCGGCGCCGACGATCCACTGATCCCGCCCGAGCAGCGGCTGGCGTTCGAAGCCGAGATGCGCGCGGCGAAGCTCGATTGGCGGATGTACATCTACGGCAACGCAGTGCACGGCTTCGCGAACCCGATGGCGGGCGCGATGAACAATCCGACCGTCGTCGCGTATCACCAGGCGACCGACGAGCGCAGCTGGCGCGAGATGCGCGACCTGTTCGACGAGACGTTCGGCGCGATCGCTTAGCGGCCGGTGCCGCCGCGGATCTTCTTGAGCTCGGCGAAGAACAGATCGAGCTCCTCGCGCTTCGTGTAGAAGTGCGGCGCGATCCGAATGCCGGCGCCCGGCCGATGATCGCAGAAGTATTTGCGCCGGTTGAGCTCGCGGCACACGTCGGCGGATCCGACGAAGTCGAACACCACCGAGCCGCCGCGCTGCGCTTCCGGCCGCGGCGATCGCAGTGTCATGCCGAGCTCGTCGACCCAGTCGATGCACGTTTGCGTCATCACGAGGCTCTTGTCGCGAATCTTGCGCGCGCCGATCTCGCCGATGATCTGCTGGCCGGCGCGGCTCTGATACAGCGCGGCGATCGCGGGCGTGCCGGCCATGTAGCGCCAGATATTGTCGGCGTAGCTCTGCGCCGGCATCGTGAACGCGAACGGCGCTTCGTTGCCGAACCAGCCGGTGACGCGCGGTGCGAACGACTCGATCAGATCCTTGCGGACGTAGAGCCACGCCGCGCCCGGGCCGCCGCACACGTACTTGACCGAGCCGCCGCACGCGAACGACACGCCGAGGTCGACGACATCGAGCGGGAGCACACCGATCGATTGATAGCAGTCGAGGATCACGTGCGCGCCGACCTGCTTCGCGCGTTCGATGATCTTCTTCGCCTCCTGGATGTAGCCCGACGAGAACACGACGTGCGACATCGGCACGACCAAGGTGTGCTCGTCGATCGCGGCGCACATCGCGTCGGCGTCGATCGTCATGCCGTCTTTGGACTCGACCAGCACGCACTTCGCGCCGCGCCGTTGCTCGGCCTGCCACACGTACGACACGGTCGGGAACTGCAGCGCCTCGTAGACGACCTTGTTGCGCTCTGGCGTGTACTCGAGGCACGACGCGAGCAGCGCCATGATCGCCGACACGTTGTGATTCATCGCGACCGTGCCCGCCGGCGCCGAGATGATCTTCTGGATCCGATCGGCAGCGCGATCGACCTCGGGCAACCAGTCGCCCCACGCGGTGATCGACTTCGTGCGCCACAGCTCGAAGAACGCGCCGAGATCCTCCGCGGCCTGCGCCGGCACGCAGCCGAGCGAGTGCGAGATCAAGTGTACGCACTGCTCGAGCGCCGGGAACTGCTTGCGGTATTCGAGCAAGCTATCTGCGACCGGGTCCGACATCCCCACTGGCTTACCACGAGGTCTTAATCCTAAGGCTTCGTTAACGGCTGGGACTGTTGGCACTCGGCGTGGCCCGATCAGGCATGCGCACTCCGTCCGTCGCGGCGCTCGTCGTGCTCGCCGCCACCGGTTGTTACGTCGGTACCTACCGCAGCGGCGATCCGTTTGTCGGGCAACGCGTCACGTTCGCCGATTGCATCGATCTCTCGGTGGCTCAGACCGTCGACGCCCGAGCGCGCGGCACCGTGATCGCGTACACGTTCGGCAATCGCTGCGCGCACCTGGCGCCGATCGATCTGTCCGCTGTCCACGCGGTCGGTCGCTACAGCGACGGCATCCATCCGATGCATGCGATCGATCCGAGGCACGAGCTCCGTCCGTTGCGTCTCGAGCTGTGGGCCACCGCGCGCGAGCAGATCGCGTACGAGTCGGACGACGGTGCGAAACCGACCGCGATCTGTGTCGACGTCGGTGCGGTCGAGCCCGCCGCGCGCGTGGCCGCGCATTGGCTGTGCTTCGGGGAGTGGGACCTCGGGCCGGGCGCCGAGCTGCAAGCCGCCAGAGGGATCCCGACCGGACCGCGCGCCGCCACGATCGAGTGGCCGGCGTCGAGGACACCGGAGCCCGAAGTCGTCGCGATGCCGGCCGCAGCGCAAGATCGGATCGAGACCGTCGGTCGCTACCTCGCGGCGCGGATCCGCGACAAGCATCGGCTGGTCAAGGCGCTGCACGACTACGTGGTGTTGCGGCTGCACTACGACGACGCCACTCGCAAGAAGCGCGACGCCGGGCAGCCGGATGCGCTGGCGCAAGATGCCGAGACCGTGTTCGCGCATCGCACCGGCGTGTGCGAAGGCTACGCGCGGTTGCTCACCGCGCTTGGCGATGCGGCCGGGGTCGACATTCGCTACGTCGGAGGCCAAGCGATCGGCAGCGACGGCGGCGAGCGGCGCACCGAGACCGGGCACGGCCACGCATGGAATGCGGTCAACTTCGACGGCGAATGGGCGCTGATCGACGCGACGTGGGATCGCGCCGACCACGGCACGGTCTCGACCGAATATCTATTCACGCCGCCGGGCCAGTTCGCGCACGATCACACGCCCGACGATCCGCAGTGGGCGCTGACCGCGCCGCCGCTCGCTCTCGACGACTTCTTGCGCGAGCCGTGGATCGGAGCGACGCGATGAAAGCGCTGATCGCGGTCGTGCTCGTCGCCGCCAGCGTCGGTCGCGCCGATGCGAAGGGCTGTCACGAGACCAGCTACGTCGTCGGGTTCGAGCATTGCTCGGAGTTCGGCGAATGGTCGCGCGACAGCGACGCTCCTCGGCTCTGGCTGGAGCTCGGGATGTTCGACCATCACTACCAGAGTCATCGCTTTGCACTCGGCCACCGCGAGCAGATCGGCGACGAACCACCATCGCTGCGCACGAACGCGCGCGGCGGTCTACTCCGCATCGCGGGCGCGATCACCCGACTCGTCTATGTCGGTGGCGATCTCGAGGTCGGCGATGCATTCATCGAATCGGGCTTGCGCGGCCTGCCTCCCGCCGAAGCCGGCGATGTCGGCGCGACGCACGTGTTCGCCGGAATTCACGTGGAGGCCGCTCGCCTGTCGTTCGCGAGCGAGCTCGCAGCCGGTTTTCGCACCGAACAGTTCTATGCGTGCGCATCGGCCGCGTGCACTCCATTGTCCGCCGGCCAGAGCCAGGGCGAGCTCGAGGCGCGGTTCCGCGGCGAGCTGTTCCTCGCCGGTCATGTCTCGACCGCGCTGACGTTCGCCCAGAGTCTGCTCGACTCGCACGATCATCAGATCATCGTCACACTCGCAGTCCACGTCCGCGCGATCGACGGGATGTGATTACGGCGTCGGCGTCGGCGTCGGATCTGGGCTCGGGCTCGGGCTCGGCGTAGGCGTCGGCGTAGGCGTAGGCGTAGGCGTAGGCGTAGGCGTAGGCGTAGGCGTAGGCGTAG
>CAZDGY010000174.1:0-9470 GCA_964504685.1 uncultured Kofleriaceae bacterium
CGACAGCGTCACCATTTGTGAAGCGGCGTGCCGGCGCGCCGGCCGACTTGTTCGAAGCGGAGGCAGCGGGGCTCGCTTGGCTGCGCGAAGGCCCGCTGTACGTGCCGCGCGTGATCGAGATCGGCCGCGAGCACATCGCGATGGAGCGGATCGAAGATTCTGCCCGCGCCGCGGATTTCGACGCGCAGCTCGGGCGCGGCCTCGCGCAATTGCACGATCTCGGCGCACCGGCGTTCGGCGGGCACCGGGACAACTACATCGTCGATATTCCGCAGGACAACCGCGATTGCGCGGACTGGCCGATGTTCTACGTCGAGCAGCGACTCCGCCCGCTCGGTCGGCGCGCGGGCTTGCGCATCGATTCGCGACTCGATCGGCTACTCGAGCGCCGTGACCGGTTCGGGCCACCCGAGTCGCCCGCGCGACTTCACGGCGATTTGTGGTGGGGCAACGTGATGTGCAACGTCGGCGCACCGGCGCTGATCGATCCTGCTGCCTACGGCGGCCATCGCGAAGTCGATCTCGCGATGCTCGCGCTGTTTGCCCCACTGCCCGCGACGGTGATCGCTGCGTATGAGGAGATCCACCCGCTTGCAGCTGACTGGCGCGACCGGCGCCCGCTGTATCAGCTGTATCCGCTCGCGGTTCACGCCGCGCTGTTCGGCGGCGGCTATGCAGCGCAAGTGATGAGTATTCTCGATGTAGTCTGCGCGTGATGACAGTGCAGACGATCGCGCACGCCGCTCGCGACCTCGCAGATCGCGCGATTGCCGCCGCTCGCGCCTTGACCGGTGACCCCGACGAGCGGCAGGTCATCGTCGAGAAGGTCGCGTACGCCGCGACCGAAGCGCGCGTCATCGCCGAGCTCGTTGCAACGCCTGCGGTGCTCGCACCTGCCGCCGCGGTTGCGATCGCGGAGCTCGCCGCGTCGCTCCGCCATCGCCTGGACCCGATCGCGCCAGCACTTTCTCTCGGCGAGTTGCGCTATTCCGATGCTGCGCGCACCGCGATCGCGGAGCTCGTCGCGCCGTCGGCGGTCGAAGCGATCGGCGTCGCCGCACTCGCCGGCCTTCCGGCATGGCCGCTCGACGAGACGCTCGCCGAGGTCCGCAACAACGTCCGCGCGTTCGCCGAACGCGAGGTCGCGCCTGCTGCCGAACACATCCACCGCCACGACGAGCTCGTGCCGGAGCGGTTCATCACCGAGATGGCGAAGCTCGGCTACTTCGGCTTGTCGATCCCCGCGAAGTATGGCGGGTTCGAGCTCGGCAACCTCGCGATGATCCTCACGACCGAAGAGCTGTCGCGTGCGTCGCTGGCCGCTGCGGGCTCGCTGATCACCCGCCCGGAGATCCTCGCAAAAGCGTTGCTCGCGGGCGGCACCGAAGCGCAGAAGCAAACCTGGCTGCCGCGACTCGCATCGGGCGAGGTGATGGCGGCGATCTCGGTGACCGAGCCCGACGTCGGCTCGGATGTCGCGCAGCTCGCGTGTCGCGCCGAGCGGGTCACCGGCGGTTGGGAGATCGACGGCGCGAAGGCGTGGTGCACGTTCGCCGGTCGCGCCGACGTCATCGCGCTCCTGGCGCGTACCGGGCCCGGTGGAGCGCGCGGCTTGACGCTGTTCATCGTCGACAAGCCGCGGTTTACCGGCCACGAGTTCACCGCGAGCCAGCCGGGCGGCGGCACGCTGATCGGCAAAGCGGATCGCACTCTCGGTTACCGCGGCATGCACTCGTTCAGCCTCGCGTTCGATCGCTGGCTCGTGCCCGATGGCCAAGTCGTCGGCGGTGACGACGGCGTCGGCCGCGGGTTCGCGCTGCAGATGACCGGATTCGCCGCGGGCCGGCTCCAGACCGGTGGTCGCGCGTGCGGTCTCGCACAGGCGGCGCTCGACCACACCCTGGCGTATGTCGCCGCGCGTCGTCAGTTCGGCCGGCCAACCGCCGAGTTCGGCCTCACCCGCTACCATCTGGGCCGGATGGCCTCTCGCCTGGTGGGGGCTAGGGCAATTACCTACGCAGCCGCGCACGCGATGGACAGTGACGATGGGGCCCGCGGCTCCGACGCCAACACCGTCGCTGCGATGGCGAAACTGTTCGCCAGCGATGTCGCGGTCGAAGTCAGCCAGCTCGGTCAGCTCCTCCACGGCGGCTGGGGCTATGCCGAGGAGTACCCGATCAGCCGATACGTCGCCGACGCGCTGGTCTTGCCGATCTTCGAAGGGGTCAAGCCGATCCTCGCGCTCAAGGTGATCGGTCGCGCGCTGCTCGGTTAGTCGCCCGCCGGCCGCCGAGGTTTGGCCGATCGGTTAATTCCAATCGGCGATACGGACCGATACAATGGACGCAATATGCGCAAGCTCCATGCGTGGCTCGGGGCCGCCACGCTCGTGATCCTATGGTCGGCGTTCGCGCACGCATCGCCGAACGCGCTGAAGCCATACATCGTGTTGGTGCTCGACACCTCTGGCTCGATGCAACAGGCGACCAACTCGGGTCCGCCGTCGTGCGCCGACGCGAACGGCAACCCGCTCGCCGATACCAAGCTCAACCACGCGCGCTGCGCGATCAACGACATCGCGAACAGCTACGGCGACATGGTGTTCGGCCTCGGTCGATTCCGCAACGTGATGAGCGGAACGACAACCGCCGCGACGTTTCCGACGGGCTGTTGCTCGCCCGGTCCAGGCGTTGGCGCGGGTGGCGGTTGTCCGGCCGGCATTGCGTGCGCGACGCCGGCGGACAATCAGTTCGAGCTGCTGACGCCGCTGATCGATGGCACGAACGCATCGACCGCGGCGTGGACGAACTTCACCGGCAACACCTGCACCGCGACCGGCACCGATCCCGAGATCTGGAACGCGGACAGCAGCACGCCGCTCGAAGGCGCGTTGCGCGGCGTCAAAGACTACTGGCTCGGCACGCAAGAGACCGCGCTGACGATCAGCGCGAGCCCGAACGGCGCGACCGAAGCTGGCACGACCGCGACGTTCAAGACGACGGCGGCGCACGGCTTCGCGGTCGGCGAGCAAGTCGTCGTCGGTGGCGTCGCCGTCGCCGGCTACAACGGCACGTGGACGGTCGCTTCCGTTCCGACCGGCACGACGTTCACCGCGACGATCGCGACGAGCGGCCTCGCCGCGTCGGGCGCCGGCACCGCCGCGCCTCTGGTCTGGCCGAGCGGCGCCCCCGGCTTCAGCCCCATCGTCAACGACTCGCTCAACGGCGTGTTCCTCTCGCCCGCGGGCGACACGTCTTGCAATCCGAACCCGACGACGTGCAGCAACGCCGGTAACTGCAACACGACGAGCAACTGCTGCTGCACCTCGCAATGCCGGCCGTACATCGTCATCCTGTTGACCGACGGCGACGAGACCTGCGGCGGCACGCCTGCGAACGCTGCGGCAGCGCTACTCACCACGGATATCGGCGCGGGCGCGGGGGCCAAGCGCTATCGCGTGATCACCGATCCGATCGGCTTTGGCACCGCGGTGCCTTACGCACCGATGGAAAGCATCGCGCACAGCGGTGGCCATACCGACGTGCCCGGCGTCAACGAAGCGTTCTACGCGAACGATCAAGCCGGTCTCGAGCTCGCGATCTCCTCGATCATCGAGGGCTCGGTTCGCACCGAGCTATGCAACGGCCTCGACGACGACTGCGATGGCGAGATCGACGAAGACTTTCCGACCAAGGGCAACGCGTGCACGAACGGCCTCGAGGGCGCGTGCGCGGTGTCCGGTACGCTGCAATGCCGAGCGGACGGCACGGGCCTGGTGTGCAACGCCGGCACTGCCCCGTGTAACGGTCAGCCCGATGGCCACGCGTGCTCGGTCGTCGACACCGGCGGCTCGACCGTCGCGGGCACCTGCCTCGCCGGCGTGTGCAACCCGACGCCGGGCGTCGAGATCTGTAACGGCCTCGACGACGACTGCGATGGCATCGTCGACGAGGGCCTGACGAGCTGCAACTGCACCCCGACCGGCGAGAGCTGCAACAACAAGGACGACGACTGCGACGGCAAGATCGACGAAGACCTCACGCAAGCGTGCGGCACCGGCGCGTGCCTCGGCACCGAAACGTGTTCCGCCGGCGTCTGGGTCGGCTGCACCGCGCGCGTGCCGACGACCGAAATCTGCAACGGCATCGACGACGATTGCGACGGCGTGATCGACGGCTTCACGGTGGCGTGCTCGAACATGGTCACACCTGGTGGCCCGGCGACCGACAACCCGGGCGATCCGCCGAACAATCCGATCCCGCAAAACCTCTGTCACCCGGGCAGCAAGACCTGTCCGGTCGGCGGCACCGGCGTGTTCAGCACGTGTACCGGCGAAGTCGTGCCGACGACCGAAATCTGCAACGGCCTCGACGACGACTGCGACAACGTGATCGACGAGGACTTCGTCCCGCAAGACTGCTCGACGAACTGCGGCATCGGGCAAACCGAGTGCGTCGGCGGCACGATCATGTGCACGAGCACGCCGGCGACGAGTGATGCGACCTGCAACAACGTCGACGACGATTGCGACGGCAGCATCGACGAAGACTGGGCATGCGGCGATCCGAGCTCGGTGCCGTTCGTGCCTTGCGCGTGCGGTGCGGGCTCGGTGTGCGACGGTCAGGCGAAGTGCGTCAACGGCGCGGTCGTGTGCGCCGGCGGCCCGGTCAACACCGAGTCGTGCAACTGCGTCGACGACGATTGCGACGGCACGGTCGACGAAGATGCAGCCTGCCCGGGCGGCTCGTCGTGTGTCGATTGCCAATGCGCGTTCCCGTGCAACGGCGGCGAGTTCCCGTGCCCGCTCGGCAAGGTCTGCACGAACGGCTTCTGCGAGATCGACCTGTGTTACGGCCACGCGTGTCCGAACGGCACGGACGGCACACTCAACGAGTGCATCGTCCAAGGCATGACGCCGACGTGCGTCAGCGTGTGCAGCCAGACGACGTGCGATCCGGGCTTCGCTTGCACCCCGTCGACCGGCGTGTGCGATGTCGACAACTGCACGAACTTCCCATCGATGTGCACTGCGGATCAGAACTGCATCGGCGGCGCCTGCGTTACGAACCCGTGTAAGGGCGTCACGTGCCCGACCGACCAGTATTGCGAAGCGGGCAACTGCATCGCGAGCTGCGCCGACATCACGTGTCCGACCGGTCAGCGCTGCCGGCTCGGCGCGTGCCAGACCGATCCGTGCGGCATGCCGTGTCCCGCGGGCGAGGTCTGCCACGACAACACCGGCCAGTGCGGCGAGAACCCGTGCGACATGATCAAGTGTCCGCAGGCGGGCCAGTGGTGCAATCCGAACGACGGCATGTGCGAGGACGATCCGTGCGTCGGCACGTCTTGCCCGACCGCTGATCAGATCTGTCGCGGCGGCACGTGCTATGGGCCGGGCGAGTTCGCGCCCGATGCCGGTGTCGGTAGCCACGTCACCGTCGGCGGTGGCGGCGGTTGCAACACGAGCGGCGGCAACGCGAGCTGGCTCGTCGCGCTCGCGGCGATCGCTGCGCTGCGGAGGCGTCGGCGCTCCGCAGGAGGCCGGTCGTGAAGCTGCGTCTAGGCTTCGCGCTGCTCGCGCTGCTCGCGATCACGCAGGTGTCGTGCGGCATTCACGACTACTGCATCGCGTGTGAAAAAGGGGACGCTGGCCTAGACGGTATGGGCGGCGATGGCAGCGACGGTGGCGACGCGAGCAATTGCGTCCCGACCGGCGACGAGGTCTGCGACGGCAAGGACAACGATTGCGACGGCATCATCGACGAAGGCGCGCTGCCCGGCGTCGGCGATCTGTGCATGAACCAGGTCGGTGCCTGCGCCGGCGGCAAGCAGATCTGCAGCAACGGCCAGCTGACGTGCGACAAGAAGCCGTCGGCGGAGATCTGCGACAACATCGATAACGACTGCAACGGCCTGACCGACGAGGGCGATCCGGGCGGTGGCGGCAAGTGCGGCACCGACGTCGGCGAGTGCGTCGCCGGCGTCAACCACTGCATCAACGGCGCGCAGCAATGCATCGGCGCGATCGGCACGGTTGGTGGCCAGCCCGAAGTCTGCAACGGCAAGGACGATGATTGCGACGGTTTGTTCGACGAGGGCCTCACGAACCTGGGCTCGTGCGGCACGTCGAACGTCGGCGAGTGCAAGCTCGGCACGCTGATGTGCCAAGGCGGAACGCCGGTCTGCGTCGGCGCGGTCAACGCGACGTTCGAGCTGTGCGACGGGCTCGACAACGACTGCGACGGCACGATCGACAACGGCTACGATCTCGACACCGATCCGCAGAACTGCGGCATGTGTGGCCACATCTGTGGCAGCGGCATCTTGAACGGCGGCGAAGCGACGTGGGCATGCGCGGCTGGCCTGTGCGAGGTCGCTTCGTGCAAAGCGGGCTATCACGACAACAACAACGACCCGAGCGATGGCTGCGAGTACGGCGTGTGCTTCGCCAGCGGCGTCGAGGTCTGCGACGGCGTCGACAACGACTGCAACGGCTTCATCGACGACGGCCTGACGCCGCCGGCGATCTGCGCGACCAAGGGCGAATGCGCGGGATCGACCGCGTCGTGCATGGGCGCGGACGGCTGGGTCTGCGACTACGGCTCGACCGTGTCGACCGACGGCATGGGCAACATCGTCGCGGAGACGCTGTGCGACGGGCTCGACAACGATTGCAACGGCATCATCGACGACCATCAGCCGAACCTTGGCCTCGCTTGCCACGATAACGGCATCGGCGCGTGCCAGACGGCCGGCGTGTTCATCTGCGACCCGGGAAACCTTAACGGCGCCGCGATCTGCAACGCCCCCGGCGGCGGCACTCCGAGTCCGGAGCAGTGCAACAACATCGACGACGATTGCGATGGCGTCATCGACAACGGCGGCAGCACCGGCAGCTTGCTCGGCCAGGACTGGGTATCGATCGGCGGTGGCCGTCAGATGATGCAGTACGAGGCCTCGCGGCCTGACTCCGATAGCTCGGGCGCGGGCAGCGTCAACACGCTGGTGTGCTCGAAGCCCGATGTCGTGCCGTGGACCGACGTCACGTATCCGCAAGCGGTCGCCGCGTGCGCTGCGGTCGGCGCTCGGCTGTGCACCGAAACCGAGTGGCAGCACGCGTGCTCGACGACGACGCCGGTCGCATATCCGATCGTCACGCCGGCTACCGGCTCGACCGACATCACGATCGAAGCCGAGGACTACTACTCGATCGCATCGAACACCGACACGACGGTGACGCCGAACGTCGTCCATTCGTGGGCGCCGGACGAGACTCCAGGGTTCTCGGGCATCTTCGCGATGGCCGCGACGCCGAACACCGGTAGCAACATCAGCAACACCAACGCGATCACGATGTCGCCGCGACTCGATTACCAGATCACGTTCTCGCAGGCCGGCATGTATCGGATCTGCGTCGCGGGCTACAACATCTCGGGCAACGACAACAGCGTGTGGGTCGGCGTCAACTCGACGTTGCCCGGCTCCTCGGCGACGCTGCAAGACATCACGGACAACACGACCGGGTCGTGGCATTGGCTGCCGATCTCGACCGCCTACAACCTGACCGCCGGCCAGACCAAGTTCGTCAGCCTCTACATGCGCGAAGATGGCTTCAAGGTCGATCAGATCTACATCACCTCGGGCACGACCTGCCCGGCGACGATCACGAAGGCGACCGCCGGCAACACGTGGGCGTACGGCACGAGCCCGAACACGTATACGGCCGGCGCGAACGGCTGCAACGACGAGAACTATCAGGCGACCGAGAGCCTGATCCCGACCGCGAGCGAAGGCGGCGGCAACTGCTACGCGAACGATGGCGCGACGAGCCACGTGTTCGACATGTCGGGCAACGCGAAGGAATGGACCGCGGCGCACCAGATCGGGCAGAACCCGATCCGCGGCGGCTCGTACAACAACACCGGGCCGGGCATCGCATGCGCGCTCGACTTCACACTCGCCGACAACTCGTTCTTCTTCCCGAACGTCGGCTTCCGCTGCTGTAGATGACGAAGTGTCCACGCTGCCTGTTCCCCGCGTGTCTGTGCGGTGAGCTGCCGGCGATCGCGACCCGCACGCGGATCGTGATCGTGCGTCATCATCTCGAGCGCCACCGGTCGTCGAACTCCGGCCGGCTCGCTCATCTCGCGCTGCCGAACAGCGAGATCATCGATCACGGTGGGCGCGAAGGCATCGCGGCGCTGCCGGCGCTCGATCGCGGCTGGCTGTTGTGGGTCGACGGCGAGCCGATCTCGGGCCGCCCCGACGTCGGCACGCTCGTCGTGCTCGATGCGACGTGGTCGCAGGCGCGGCGCATGTATCGCAAGATCGACTCGGTGCGCGGGCTGCCCATCCTGAAGCTACCCGACGCGCCGATGCCCGCGGCCCGGCTCCGCGCGGCACCCGGTCCCGGCCGGGTATCGACCGTCGAAGCGATCGCGGGAGCGCTGCGGATTCTCGAAGGTGACGCGGTCGCCGCAGCCCTCGAAGCCGTGTTCACTCTTGCGGTAGATCGGGCAGAACGGGCAGGGCGTCGAATCGGCCCTCGTAAAGCCCCCCCATAGATTGCCACGGCAAGGTCCGGCGACTTAAGCTCTGTAATTAGTGAGCGGGGCCGAACAAAGTCGGGCCGGAATCCCGATTTCCGCCAAGTTGGTGTTCGCGACGTCCGTGGTGGTGGCGGCGGTCGTCGGCGTCGCGTCGTGGTTCAGCGCCAAGACGATCGACGAGCTGACCGCGACTCAGATCTCTGTGCGCCGGGCGGCCACCGAGAAGTCGATCACTCGCGATTCCGAGCTGATCACCCAGAGCGTCGCGAACGGCGTCGCCCACGCGATCGCCGAGACCCGGATCCCGGACATCAAGCCGGTGCTCGACGCCGCGCTCGCCGACGACAAGGCGAGCGGCGACAAGCGGGTCAACTGGATGGTCGTGATCGACGGCAGCGGCCAAGAGGTCGGCTCGACCGACGGCGCGCCAGCCGGCCCCAAGCTCGCGGAATTCGAGAAGTTGTTGGCCGCCGCCCCGAAGACCGGCGAGGTCGTGCACGCGCGCATCGGCACCGGCTCGGACTACGTCTACGGATCGCCTACCAAGATCGGGACGACGGTGGTCGGCTCGGTGCGAGTCGGGGTGTCGACCGCCAGCCTCGACGCCGAGCTCAGCCGCGCGCTCGCCGACTCGGATGACCGCGCGCGAGCGTCGCGCCAGCGCGTGCTGCTCGTCTCGCTGATCGTGCTCGGCATCGGCATCGTGCTCGCCGCGCTGCAGGGCGTCCAGCTCGCCAAGCCGATCAAGGAGCTGACCCAAGTCGCCCAGCGGATCGCCGAAGGCGATCTCGAGAGTCGAGTCCCCGAGGGCCGGCGCGACGAGCTCGGCACGCTCGCCCGCACGTTCAACTTCATGACCCACCAGATCATCACGCTGCTCAACGAGCAGGCGACGAAGCTGTCGCTCGAGAAAGAGATGGA
>CAZDGY010000175.1:0-9463 GCA_964504685.1 uncultured Kofleriaceae bacterium
CCACAGCACCATCGCGCGCAGGCCTTCGGCGAACGCCTTCTGCAGCATCAGCATGCGGCGGACGTCGGGGTGGCGAATGATCTCGACGCGCGGCGCGGCCTTGTCTGCGGCTTGCGCTAGGTCGGCGCCTTGCTTGCGCACGCGGGTGTAGTCGAGCGCGTTGCCGTACGCGGTCGACAGCGTCGCCATCGACTTCGTGCCGACCGCCATCCGCGCGTACTCGATGACGTGGAACATCTGCGCGATGCCGTCGTGAACCTCACCGAGGAGGAGCCCGCGACACGGCACCGCCGCGTCTGCACCGAGCGTGAGCTCGCACGTCGCCGAGCCGCGGATGCCCATCTTGTGCTCGACGTTCGTGACCAGCGCGCCGTTGCGAGCGCCGAGGCTGCCATCGGCCTCGACCCAATACTTCGGGACGATGAACATCGACAGACCCTTGGTGCCTGGACCTGCGCCGTCCGGTCGCGCGAGCACCATGTGGACGATGTTCTGCGGTTGATCGAAGTCGCCGTTCGTGATGAACCGCTTGACGCCTTCGAGGTGGTATTCGTCGCCCGCGACGTGGCGCGCTCGCGTCGTACCGGCTCCGACATCAGAGCCCGCACTCGGCTCGGTCAACACCATCGTCGCGCCCCAATGGTGGTCGATCATGTTCTGCACGTAGCGCTTGCGTTGCGCGTCGGTGCCGAGCGACTGGACGATCGTCGACATGAACGTGCCGAGCGTGTAGAACGTGACCGCGGGGTTCGAGCCGGCGAGCAGCTCGAACGATGCCCAACGCAGCGACGGCGGCGCGCCAAAACCGCCGAGCGACTCCGGCAGCTCGATCTTGTTCCACCCGCCGGCGTAGTAGGCGTCGAGCGCGCGCAGCATGCCCTTCGGCAGGGTGACGTTGCCTTTGCCATCGAAGTGCGCGCCTTCGCGGTCGGCGTCGGCGAACGCTGGCGACCACGTCGCTTGCACGACCTCGAGTAGGCCTTCGAGCGAAGCGCGCGCGGTCGCCTCGTCCATCGAGTCGAATGGCGCCTTGCCGAGCACCGACGATTGAACGTCGAGCACTTCGAACAGGTTGAAGAACGTGTCGCGGAGATTCGGCCGGAAGTGCGTCACCGGCGCAGCATACAGAGATTACGCCGCGAGCTCTTTGCACATCTCGACGAAGTGACACGGCTGCTTGACCTTGCGATCGACGTACGGCGCGGTGCCGACCTCGCGATAGCCGAGCGCGCGATACCACCGCGCGAGCTGGTCGCGCAGGTTGACGACGCGGAGGTGGACCGTGCTGCAGCCGACCGCCTCCGACATCGCCTCGGCGATGCGGACCAAGCGGGTGCCGAGGCCGCGGCCTTGGAAGTCGGGCGACACCGACACCATGCCGATGTGGGCCGCGCCTGCTTTGACCTCGACATGGACCGCGGCGGCGAATCCGCCCTCGCGCTCGAGCACGAGGAATGCGCCGCGCTCGACCAGCGCCGCGACCTCCTGCGCATCGGTGCGGGCACCGTCGACAAAGAACGCCTCCACCGCGTAGGCGGCGTTGACGAGCTCCGCGAGCTTTGCCGCATCTTTTGTGGTGGCGCGGCGAACCGAAATCGCGAGGTCGTGGGTCACCCACCACAGGTAGCAGGTGCCTCCGACAGTTCATTTTGCGGTTCCACCCGCCGCTACCCGAACCTGGGCGAAATAGCCGTTGTCGCACCCCTGTTCTTGTGTTGTAAGTGTCCCGCAAACGTCACGTAGCTGCCCCGGCATCGCCCCGCCGCCCCGTCACGCTTGCTCGTGTAATCACCTGAGGAATTCATGTTGAGCTTGGCCGATAGGATGGTGAAGGCGGTTTCGAACGCGACGGTCGGCACCGTGATCGTGTTGTTCCATATTGCCCTGGCCGATCGCACGCGCCGGGCCGCTCTGCCGCGCGGCTGAACGTCCTAGTTTTTTCCGAACAACGATCGCTCGTCCAATCCGTGGTCGGACGTACAGCGCAGCTTGTTCTTCACGATGCCGCAGACCCATTGGAGCCGCACCGCGAGATGCGTCGCTCCGCGCAGGCGGGCTAGATCGTATTTGTCGTATCGGGCATCGATCACGGACGGGCCGCAGCACACGTCTCCGTTGACTTGCAGATAACAGCCATCGGCGAGCTCCTTCACCGGACCCGCGCACGCGACCTTCTGTGGTGCTGGACTGTCGGGCAAGAGCGACGTCATGGATGACCAGCACCACACGCTGCCATCTCGAAGGAGCGCGCACGTCGATCGAAACCCGGCGTAGATATCGACGGCGGCGCTCGGCAAGTCGAGGCGCACCGGAGCTCGATCAACACGATGATGCGGCCCGGCCAGCGGATGCGGCGGTGGAGCGGCATGTCCGCTCCGTACGGAAACGGGCGGCGGCGCCTCCGAATCGATGCCCAGGTCCTTGCCCCACGCGACGCCCCAACACGTGACGTGCCCTTCGGCGTCGAGCGCACACGCGTTGTCATCACCCGCGACGAGGCGAGTGGACTTACCTACGCCAGTCGCAACGCCCAACGTCGCGCGTGAGTTGGATTGCCCATCTCCAAGCCCGCCTCGTCCGCCATCGCCCTCGCACTGCACGACGCCGTCGACGGTGAGCACGCAGAAGAAGCTAGAGCCGAATGCGATCTCACGAACCGGCGGCAACTTCCAACGTTTGGGCACTAGCGATGACCATTGGTCGCTCGCAGCTCCCGCGGTGACGATCCACTCGCCCCACGCGTTGACGCTTCCGTCAGCGTGAATGACCCAGGTGAGATGCGGCGATGTGTGAAGCGCGCCGTCGCCGGGAGCTCCCTTCACCGCTACCGGCGTGGCTCTCACATTCGTATCGGGCGAGTCCGGAATACTGGTCCCGTCGCCGACTTGGCCGCCGGAGTTTCGCCCCCAACATCGGACGATCGAGTCCGTACCGCGATAGCACCCGAAGTCGTCTTGGAGCGAAACGTCGGTCGCGGCAATCGCGTTTGGATCGACCTCGGTGGACGCGCTCTTCGTACCGCTCCCCGGCGAGGTGGGCGACGCCGAAGCCGCCGGATCGCGACATGCGGTGCATGCGACCGAGGCGGCGATCGCGACGAGCCCGAGCGTCTTCACGGCTCTCTAACCCTAACACTATCGAGGCCGGAGCCGCCGGTAGATACGGCGGATCGGACGTCGCAAAATCGCCGAAATCCTCCCGCGATCTCGCGCGTTGGATCGGGACATGCGTTACCTCGCCCTCGCGCTGTGCGCTTGCTCGTCCGCCACGGGCGCGCCGCCGGCGACCGGGCGCGCCGAGCCAGTCTCGCGGGTGGCCCTGCCCGTGGCCCTGCCCGCGCCGGCTTCGATCGGCGACCCCACGGTCGTCGCCGATATCACCGCGGTCCGGATCGCCGCGGCGGTCGACGCTGCCGCCGCGACCGATCGCCCGGCGTACGCGCGTGCCGACCAGCACGTGACGCTCTACGCGGTGCTCGAGGTCGGTCACACGCTGTTCAGCGATGCGCCCGCGCTCGTGCTCGACGGCCACAAGGTCACGGCGCACCCACTGTCCGCTGCGCCCGCTGTGACGCTCGCGTGGCAACGCGTCGAGCCCGCGGCCGCGAGCTACTCGAACACCGACGAGCACAACGCGAACTTTCACTACGAGCCGATCGAGTACAAGACGACCGCGATCGCGCATGCCGCCGGCGGCTCGCTCGCGGCCGATGTCCGTCCGACGCTGACGCCCGATTACGGCGACGGCGTCGGCACGATGCGCTACCAGCTGGTCGCGCAGCAACGCGATCGCGCGATCGCGAGCGCCGGCGCCGAAGCGCGCCGCGGCCGAGGCTCCGGCGGGCTGACCGACGCGGTGATGCGCGTATCGATCCGCCGCGACGACAGCTACCTCGGCTACCTCACCGAGATGTTCGGCCAACCCTATGTCTGGGCCTCGGCCGGCGGCAGCGATGCGACCCACCAGAGCGAGCGACTCGAAGGCGCCGATTGCGCGGACTTCGTCGTCTACGGCGCGCGCCGCACCGGCAAGCACATCGCGTACACCTGGACCGGTGGCTTGCCGGAGATCACGTCGCTGCTCGCGGCCGGCACGCGAGGCGACGACGGCGTCTATCGCGATGGCCACGGCCAGCCCGTGAGGTTTCCGCGCGCCGGTGACCTCGTGCTGTTCCCGCGCCACGTCGGAGCGCTCGTCGAGGATCGCGGCGTCATCGGCGTGCTCGACGATCAAGACTTGATGATGCACGCGCTGTTCGACACGCCGAAGGTCGTGCCGATCGCGGAGTCCGGCTACGCCGACAAACCGATCGAGCTGCGCCGGTTTCGCTAGCGGCTAGCCGCGACGGTCAGCAGCTCAGCGCCGGTCGAACAGCCACGCGACCCACGCGATCCCGGCGAGCTGACCGAGGGTCGGCTGCTTGATCGCCGGCGCGTGACGGAGCTGCGATGTCGGATACAGCATGAAGGTGTTGCGCATGCGCTGCTCGCGGCCTTCGCTGATGTCGCCGCTACAGTGTAGTGCGCCGCCGGTCTCGGTCTTGACCGCGCGAATCGTCCCGCGGCGCACCGTCGGATTCGTGCAAGCCTCGCGGAACTCTTGCAGCATAGAGACCGGGACGCGGCCGCGCACGACGAGCAACTTGCCCTCGCGCACCGAGATCATGAACAGCTCGCCGACCCGGGTCAGCCACCACGCGGCGACCACGACAGCAACGGCGGCGATGGGGAGCGCGGGCACCATGATCGTCCAGACGCAGCGAGTCCTACACCAGTCGCACGGCGGGCGGCAAGCGCGCGATCATTGGCAGGTTCGGGTCGCGACGTAGAGGTCGTGCATGCCCGCGCCGCTTGACCGGTCCGACGCGAAGTACAGCTCGAGGCCATCCGCTGCTAGACGACGTCTTCGTCGCGATCGACGACGTAGCCGACGAAGTTCACCAGCGACGGGAAGAACGCGTCGGAGCTCGCCGGTAGCAGCTCGCCGACCTCGTCGGCGTGGACGATCTGCTCGAGCGACAGCGGACGCATGATGACGCCGAGCGATGCTTGGCCACCGTGGACCTGCGCGCCGACCGCGGCGAGGTCGAGCTCGGCGGTGACCTGGGCGCCCGGCGCGCCGCGCTCGAGGAACAACTTGTCGACGACGACCGGATCGTACTTCTGGACAGCGCGGTGGACCGCGACGCCCTCGTTGACCGGGCTGACGTCGGGCTTGAGCATCAGCTTGTACGCATCCTTGTCGCCCGCGAACACGACGACGAACGCCGGTTGATGAGCGACCGTCGCGGCGAGCGCGGCGCGCTGTTTGTCGGGTGACGTCGCGGCGTCGGCGAGCTTGTCGATCTCGAACCACGGCTTGACCGCGGCGAGCACCGCGTCGCGCTCGAATGCGCCCCTCACGATGCGATGGCGTGGCGCGACGACGAGCGCGGGCTCGGCGAGATCGACGAGGCAGAACAGCCCGTAGTTAGCCGACGAGTACATCGACAGCTCGCCGAGCGACGCGCGGTACTCGAGCATCGCCTCGTAACGCGCGTGGCCATCGAGCACGTGGATCTTGCGCGGCGCGAACAGTCGGCGCAGCGTGCCGAGCACTTCGGCCGAAGACACCCGCCACAGCTTGTGCTCGGTGCCGTCGGCGGTCGTCGTCTTGATCACCGGCTTGCCGCTATCGACCGAGCGAAACAGCCGCTCGATCTCGCCGCCGGGATCGCGGTATCCGGCGAGCACCGGCTCGTCGTACGCACCCGCCTTCGTGAACCGCTGAAGCGCCGCGGCACGCGCTTGCGGCTCGCTCGCCTCGTGCGGTCGGATCGTGCCTTCGCTCCACGGCTCGAGCCCGACCGCGCAGATCAACGACTTGCGTGTGATCGTGCGCCGGTTGGTCGGGAACGACACGTGATAGCGATACACCGCGCGCGTCGCATCGCGAACGAGCTCGCCCGCGGCGAGCTTGCCCGGCACATCGATCGGCGCGAGAGCGAGCTTGTCGACGTCGGCCTTCGCGCGATCCCAGAGCGCGCCGCGGAATCCAGCCAACTGAGCCATGCGACTACGCTATCACCGTTGCTGCGCGCGTTCCGATGTCGCGCCGGACTTGCTTGCCGGCGAGCTCGATCGCGTCGACCACCGCGTAAGCGCTGTGCCGCGCCGCTTCGACGTCGTCGCCGAGCGCGGTCACCCCGAGCACTCGACCGCCGGCGCTGACGAGCTGACCGTCGCGGCGAGCCGTGCCGGCGTGAAATACGACGAGCTCGCGGGTCGGCGCTGGGATGCCCGTGATCGGATCGCCCGTGCGCACCTCGCCGGGATAGCCGGCCGCCGCGACGACGACGCACACCGCGGTCCGCGGATCCCAGTCGAGCGCGCCTTCGGTCAGCTCGCCGCGAGCGCACGCCGCGAGCACCGCGCCGAGATCGCCGCGCAGCCGCGCCATGATCGGTTGAGTCTCGGGATCGCCGAATCGGCAATTGTACTCGAGTAACCACGGCGCACCGCCGGCGTCGACCATCACGCCGGCGTAGAGCACCCCGCGGTAGTCGATCCGATCGGCGACGAGACCACGCAAGGTTGGTGCGAAGATGTCGCGAGCGATGCGATCGAGGAGCGGCTGCGCTGGCCAGGCCGGCGATACCGTGCCCATACCGCCGGTATTCGCACCGCGATCGCCGTCGAAGATCGTCTTGTGGTCTTCTGCAGCCGGCAGGATCTCGAGGCGCTTGCCGTCGGTGAGCGCGAGCACCGAGACCTCGCGCCCGACGATCCGCTGCTCGATCACGACGGTCGCACCGGCGGCGCCGAACCGACGCGCCTCGAGCATGTCGGCGGCCGCCGCGCGCGCTTCGTCGGGCGAATCGGCGACGACCACGCCCTTGCCCGCGGCGAGCCCGTCGGCCTTGACCACGACGTGACGCCCTCCCGCGGTGAGCCGCGCGATCGCCGCGTCGGCTTCGGCGCGAGTCGCCGCGATCTCGAAGGCCGCGGTCGGAATACCGTGGCGCGCGAAGAACTGCTTGCTGAACACCTTGCTGCCTTCGAGCCGCGCGCCGTCTGCGCCGGGTCCGAACGTCGCGAGCCCACGCGCCCGCAGACGATCCGCGAGTCCGGCGACGAGCGGACCCTCGGGGCCGACCACGACGAGCTCGACCCGCTCCGCCGCTGCGAGCTCGACGAGCTGGTCGAGCGCGCCGACCCCGATCGCGATGCAGCGCGCGACCTCGGCGATCCCGGGATTGCCAGGCGCCGCCAAGACCTCGTGACCCGCGAGCGAAAGCCGCCACGCGATCGCGTGCTCTCTGCCGCCGCCGCCGATGACGAGGATCTTCATTTCGGTAGGTCGCGATAAAACACGAGCCGATTGCCGGCGCCGTCCTGCACCGACATCTCGCGCGCGCCCCACTCCTGGTCTTGCAGGCCGGGGCGGTAGTTCTTGTACTTCTTCGCGGTCAGCTCGGCGTGAAATGCCTCGAGGTCGTCGCACCGGATCCGGATCGCCGCGCCCGGGCAACCGTCGCCGTGATGCTCGGTGATGTGCAACACGCAGCCGTCGCGCGAGATGCCCATGTACAGCGGCAAGCCGGGCTCGAACCGATGCTCGAAGTCGACCTTGAAGCCGAGCCAATCGATGTAGAACTCGCGCGCTTTGCCTTCGTCGAAGGACCTCAAGATCGGGACGGGGGCGTGAAGCTTCATCATTAGTGCCTGAAGTGACGCATGCCGGTGAACAACATCGCGAGACCGTGCTCGTCGGCGGCGGCGATGACTTCGGGATCGCGGACCGAGCCGCCGGGTTGAACGACCGCGACTGCGCCGGCGGCGGCGAGCACGTCGACGCCATCGCGAAACGGGAAGAACGCGTCGGACGCGACCGAGCTGCCTTTCAGCTTGTCGCCCGCTTTGCGCTCGCAGATCCGGACCGAGTCGACCCGGCTCATCTGGCCGGCGCCGATGCCAATCGTGACGCCGTCTTTCGCGAACACGATCGCGTTCGACTTGACGTGCTTGGCGACGCGCCATGCGAACGCGAGGTCGGCTCGCTCGGCAACGGTAGGCGCGCGCTTGGACGCCACCGTCGCGGCCGCCAGATCGACCATGCCGTGATCGACGGTCTGGACCAGCGCACCACCGGCTACCGTGCGCACCGACCACGCGCGCTCGTCGCTCCCATTGGGCGCGGGCCCCCACGTGCCCGTCGCGGCGACGAGGCGCAGGTTCTTCTTCGCCGCGAGTAGATCGCGCGCCGCAGCCGAGTAGCCCGGCGCTACGACGCACTCGAGAAACGTCTCGACCAGCAACTTCGCGAGCGCTTCGTCGACCTCGCGGTTGATCGCGACGATGCCGCCGAACGCCGAGGTCGCATCCGCTTCGCGCGCGCGCAGATATGCCGCGGCGACATCGCGATCGACCGCGACGCCGCACGGGTTGTTGTGCTTTACGACGATCGCCGCCGGCTCGCTAAATTCCAGCGCAAGCCCGAGCGCCGCGTCGAGATCGAGGATGTTGTTGTACGACAGCTGCTTGCCGCCGAGCACATCGGCTCCCGCGATCGTCGGGCGTGACGACGCGGTCGCGAGTGGCGAGCGACTATCGGCGTAGAACGCAGCCTTCTGGTGCGGGTTCTCCCCGTAGCGCAGCTCGTACAACCGCCTCCACTGGACCGACAGCGTATCGGGCAACTCGCGGCGGGCCGGCGTGCGATCGCGCGTGGTCGCGGCAGTATCGTCGATCGAGCTGAGGTATGCGGCGATCGCGCCGTCGTACGCCGCGGTGTGGGCGAACGCCTTGCGCGCGAGCTGGAGCCGGCGCTCCGCCGGCACCGAACCGTGAGCGCGAAGGTCGGCGATGACCTGCGCATAGTCGTCGGGCTCGACCACGACCGCGACTCGCTCGTGATTCTTCGCCGCCGAGCGCAGCATCGAGGGTCCACCGATGTCGATGTTCTCGATTGCATCTTCGAACGATGTCGTCGCCTTCGCGACCGTCTGCTCGAACGGATAGAGGTTCACGACGACGAGGTCGATGACCTCGATCGCCTGGGTCGCCAGCTCGGCGCGATGCGCGGGGGTATCGCGCGCGAGCAAGCCGCCGTGGATCTTCGGGTGGAGGGTCTTCACCCGGCCGTCGAGAATTTCCGGAGCGCCGGTGTGATCGGAGACCTGTTTCACCGCCACCCCCGCAGCCGACAGCGCGGCCGCCGTCCCCCCGGTCGAAAGGATCTCGATCCCCAGCTCGCCGAGCGCCTTGCCCAGCTCGACTACGCCCCGCTTGTCCGAAACCGAAACCAGCGCGCGCCGTATCATCCAGCGCTAGTACCAACCGCCGACAACCGGGTCAACCCCGGTCGGGCCGGCGCCTCTAGTTGCGAATCTTCTGTTTCTGGAGCGCCGCTTGATTCGCAAGCAACTCTGCACCGAGCTCGTCGGGCGATGGCGAGCCCATCTTGAGCTTGAGCAAGCCACGGA
>CAZDGY010000176.1:0-9438 GCA_964504685.1 uncultured Kofleriaceae bacterium
GCGAAGATCTGATGTACCGGCTCGACCTCGTGTCGATCGAGCTTCCGACATTGCGCCATCGCCGCGATGACATCGCCGCGCTCGTCGCGCACTTCATCGCGGAGGCGAAGACTCGGCATCCGAGCACGCCCGTCGTCGCGTTCGCGCGCGATGCACTCGCCCGGCTTCTCGACTATGCATGGCCGGGAAACGTCCGCGAGCTCGCGCACGCGGTCGAGCGCAGCGTGTTACTCGGCAATACCGCCGAGGTCTCGCTTGCCGAGCTGCCACCGGTGATCGCCGCAGCTCCCCCAGCGGATGCCCCCGAGTTCCGCGGCCCGGTGCTTGCGATGCGCGATCTGCAACGGCGTTACGCCGGCTGGGCATTCGAGCAGCTCGGAGGCCACAAAGCGCGTACTGCCGAGCAGTTAGGCGTCGACGTGAAGACCCTGACCAAGTGGCTAACCCGCGATGACGAATAGTTACGATTCCGCGGAACCTTTCGTCCGCCAGCGGGTGATACGTGGAGCCGATGCGCACCGCCGCCACCGCTACGACCGCCGAGCCGGTCGACGAGCTCATGCTCCGGCGGGCGCAGACCGGCGACGAGCGCGCGTGGCGCGACTTGATCGCGCGGTTCGGACCTCCGGTGCATTCGCTGATCTGGCGCCTGCTCGTCGGGCGCGCGCGGCATCGGGTCGAAGACCTCGCGCAGGAGACGTTCGTGCGCGTGTTGCGCGCGTTGCCGGGTTTCGATCCAGCCGGCCCGGCGACGCTGTCGACGTGGATCCTCACGATCGCGGCGCGGCTCACGCTCAACGAGCTGCGCCGGCCGGAGCTAGCGGCGCTCGATCACGAGCCGGCGAGCGCCGAACGCGCCGATGCAGGCAGCGAGCGCAAGCGTCTCGGCGATGCGATCGCGGTCGGTGTCGCCGCGCTGCCCGATGCACAACGCGCGGTGCTCGTGCTCCGCGAGTACCACGAGCTCGACTACGCCGAGATCGCGAGCGTGCTCGAGCTCGATGTCGGCACGGTCAAATCTCGGCTATCGCGGGCGCGATCGACGCTGCGTGCGCACTTGCTGACGACCGTTGCCGATCTCGAGAGGCAGTCATGACCGAGGACGACGAGCTGCGCGAATTCGATCTGTCCGCGTGGGAAGCGCCACCGCCGCCGGTCGACTTCGCCGACAGCGTGATCGCACGTGCTCGCGAAGGCACGCCGGCGCTCGAGGTCGATCCCGAGCCACCGAGCTCGCGCGCGCGGCGACGACTGATCGGCGCCGCCGCGGTGGCGGCGCTTGCGGTCGCAGCGGTCGCAATGATCTGGTTCGCCCCCGCTGCGAGCCGAGAACCCAAGGCGATGGCTGGAGAGGGTTCGTCGTCGGGCAGTGACGCGCGCAGACTCGAGCTCCCGGGCGCGATCGCGACGCTCGATCCCGGCGCAGATATCACGTGGCATCGCAGCGGCGACGATCTCGTCGTCACGCAGCGCGCCGGCAATGCGACGTGGCAAGTCGACGGCAGTCACCGACTCGTGCTCGATACCGGCGCCGTGGGGGCGTCGATTGAAGCGACAGGCGCGAGCCTGCGCGTGGAGGTTCCGATGAATGCGATGGACAAGCGAGTGCTCGGCGGCAGCGCGATCACGGCGGCGATCGTCTCGATTGCGACGGTCACGGTCTACGAAGGCCACGTCAAGACGACGACGCCGACGCAAACGGTGATCGTCAAACCGGGCGAGAAGGTCGCGGTCACCGACGACCGACCGACCGTGACGGTCGAGCCGGGCCATGGCGTTACGGCGCCGGTAGCCGGCATGGGCGAAACGCCGGGCAGCAACGTCGAAGTGGTGATTCCGGACAGCCACGACCTCGAGAGCTGCACGACGCGATTTCATCCGCGGTCGAAGGTCTTGTTCGGTGTCGCGATCGATCACAGCGGCGTCGCGTCGATCACGCCGAAAGACGGCGCCGACCTCGAGCTTGGCGACTGCATCGCGAAGGTGTTCACCGATGTAGCGCAGCGCAACCACATGCACGACGTCGCCATGCAGTTCGGCTGGGACCCGAGCGCGCAATGGTCGGTGTCCGGTCCGACCACGCCAACGCAGGCGCCTAAGACCGTCGCATGTGACGCGAAAGCGCTCGCGGACGAAGGTAGGCAGAAGCTCGGGACGAACGACGACGTCGGCGCGCTGAAGGCACTCGCACAGTCGCTCGCGTGTAAGGACGACCCGAGCCTCTATCCGTCGGCGTACATGGCGGCCTGCGCTGCGGCCGACGAGAAGGAGGCGAAGCGCTATTTCAACATGTTCACGTCGACGCGTCAGACGCAGCTGGTGCCGATCTGCTTGCGCGCGGGGATCGATCCGCGCGCGGACGCGGTCAACGGCGGCGCGCCCGCATGCGACGCGCAGGCACTCGCCGACAAGGCACGGCAGGAGCTCGGTGACAGCGCGGACGCCCAGGCGCTCGTAGACTTCGAAAAATCGCTCGCCTGCAGAGACGATCCGAGCCTCTATCCGACCGCGTACATGGCCGCGTGCGGGTCGAAGAACCCCGCGAAAGCGAAGCACTGGTTCAGCAAGCTGCCGGCGGAGCGCAAGACCTCGCTCGTGCAGATCTGCCTGCGCAAAGGTATCGACCCGCGCTAGCGCATCGCTTCGTCGCGCGCTTGAGCGTGCTCGAGCAAGATCTGCGTGACCGACGCGTCGAGCTCGACGCTGCCGATCGGTGGCGCGCCGGCGGACAACTCGAAGAACCCGCGCTTCCAATCGAGCACGCTCATCAACACCGTGCGCGAATCGCTATCGAGCTCCGACGATCGCGCGCGAACGATCCGACCATCGAGCACGTCGATCCACGCGACGAGCTCGTCGGACGTGACCGCGAGCTGACCCGACTTGCGATCCTGCTCGATGATCTGGAGCAGCGACGGCAATCCCATCTCGGCGAGCGCGCCGCGCAGCACGACGCGTTCGGTGTCGCGTTGACTCGCTCGTGCCCATCGGCGTGCGCGCAGCACGACCTCGAGCACGGTGAATGGTTTCGGAATGAAGTCCGCCGCGCCGATCTGAAACGCTTGCAGTCGCGCGAGGTCGCTCGCGTTCGCCGACATGATCATCACCGGCACGCTCGCGAGCTCGGCGTGGCGACCCATCTCCTGCAGCACGTGCAAGCCGTCGACGACTGGCATGTCGCGCTCGATCAACGCGACGTCCGGAGGCTTGGTGAGACACGAGCCGATCGCTTCGAGCCCGTTCGTCGCGGTCGCGACCGCGAACCCGGCGTTGCCGAGTGCGGTCGACAGACGTTCGAGCAGTCGGGTCTCGCCGTCAGCCACGAGGATTCGCAGGTCGCTCGTGCCGCGTGCTTTCGCCGAACCGTCGAGCAGCCGCGCGATTGCTTCGGTGAATCCGAGCTCGGCCGGTCGCATCGGCTCTTTGAAGACGACGCCGATCCCGGGATAGCGGCCGAGCGCGCGCGCCTCGAGCTCGCCGAGCGCGTGCGTGACTTGCCCGGCGCTGATCTGGCGCTCGCCATTCGGCGAAATCACGATCTGCACGATCGTGCCCGCCGGCAGCGGCGGGGACAGCCGGATGAACATGCCGAACGGCGAGATGTCCTGCGACACGGCGCGCACTTTCCGGCCGTTGGCGATCAGCTCGACCGGCAGGTTCATGATCACGCGATCGTTACGGCGGCGCACGGGACGACCCACCCTACCGCGAAACGCAGAAGCACTCGACGGTCGTGAGGCAGTCTGCGGCGCCGGTCGGCCGACGTCCGATGTCAGCTCGGATTGACCGGCTTGCCTGCGACGTCGGCGCCGGGCTCGAGGCACAGCAAGCGGACGCGACCGTGGGCGAGCGCTCGGCCTTGTTCGTCGCGCACGGTGGCTTCCCAGACCTGGGTGCGCCTCCCGCGCGTTAACGGTTTCGCGACTACTTTGAGCGTGCCGCCGCGCGCCGCGCGCAAGAACGACGTCGAGTTCTCTAGCCCGACGACGGTGCGGCCATCAGCGAGCGCGACGATCGCCGCTCCAGTGGAGCACGCCGCCTCGATGATGCCGGCGTGCACCCCGCCGTGCACGATCCCGTACGGCTGCGTGTGAATGTCGTCGATCACGACTTCCCCGATGCACTCTTCGGTCGTGACGAGCGTGAACCGCAGGCCCATCGCGCGGTTCCAGCCGCCGAGATTCTGATTGATGTAGTCGGCGGCGTTGCGCGGTTCGGTGCTATCGGCCATCCGGCGAGGGTGCCGTGCGGATCACGTCGCCGCAAGCAGCTGGTTGAGCCGATCGAGGGTCTCTGCAGCGCCGTCGCCCATGCCGGACGCGATCACGGCGTCGCGGATCTCGCGCGACGGATAGACGACCGTGTTCGTGAACAGCGTTTTGCCGGCGCGCGCGGTCAGTACGACCGTCGCGATCGCGTCGCTGCCGGGGAACGCGTCGTAGCCCTCGGTCGAAACCAGCCGTTCGCCGGGCACGAGCTCGCGGTATACGCCGCCCAGGCCCATGTCCGTGCCGTCGGGGCTGCGCATCACGTAACGCCACGCGCCGCCGACTCGCAGATCGATCTCGCAAGACACGAGGTGAAATCCGTGTGGTCCGTACCAGCGCTTGACGAGCTCGGGCCGGGTCATTGCCTCCCACACGAGCTTCGCGGGTGCATCGAACACGCGCTCGAGCACGACGTCGCGTTCGCCCGTGACCGTGACCTTCAACGTTCCGGTGTTCTTCATCTTCGTCCTTTCTTGCGCGCGCGACTGCGGCGCTTGCGTTCACGGCCGAGCACCAATAGCAGCTCGTCGAGCCGCTCGAAGCTGCCTTCCCAGAAGCTGCGATAGCGCTCGAGCCAGTCGGTCGCGTCGGCGAGCGGCGTGGCGTCGAGTCGGCACGGCCGGCGTTGTGCGTCGCGGCCGCGCGAGATCAAACCGGCGCGCTCTAGCACCTTGAGGTGCTTCGAGATCGCGGGCTGGCTCATCTTGAACGGCTCGGCGAGCTCGCTGACCGCGGCATCACCGGTCGCCAACCGCGCGAGCAGGGCACGGCGCGTAGGGTCGGCGAGAGCAGCGAACGTGGCGTCGAGCCGATCGTCGGCTCGTTGATAACCAGTCGGTTCCATAACCTTTAGGTTATGTACGATGGAAAGCGCGCGATGTCAACAGGGCGATCACGCCCAACCCGGCGACCGCCGCGGACACGCCCCAGATCTCGGGGGTCAGATCGCGAATGCTGCTCGCGACGACGTCGGTGATGATCGACTTGAACGCCGGTGGCAGGCCTTTGCGTTCGAGCAGCGACGTGATGTCGGCCTGCGCGACGCCTCGACCGATCGCCCAGCCGATCAAGCCGACCAGCCCGGCGAGCGCGAGCGCCGCGCCGACCCACGCGAATTGGCTGCGGCGATCGCGGCGATGCAGCACGGCGAGTGCGATCACCGCGAAGACCAGCGCACCGGCCGCGACGAATCGACCGCGCTCCGCCGCGCGATCGAGTGCCCGGAACGGCGCGAGCTTGCGCTCGACGATGGCGGTGATCTGCTCGCCCGGTCCGAGGATGTAGTGCGGCGCGCCGTCTTGATCGATCTCGGTGACGTACGGGTTGTGAGTCAGCTGTTGCACCGACAGCTCGATCAGTTTCTTCGCTTCATCGAGTTGGCGCTCGGCCGCGCCCGGATCATCGGGATCCGGTGGCAGCTCGGCGGTCATCCGCGTCGCCGTTTCGAGAGCGACCGTGCGCACCGAGCTGACGATGTCGGTGATATCGATCGTCAGCGTCAGCGCGCTGTGACCGCGCAAGTGGGCGACGAGGTGCGACACCAGCATCTCGGTCTGCTTCGCGAGAAACTCGGGCGGCGCGATTTTCTTGATCGTCGCGATCACTTCCTTGCCGGTGACCTTCGAGCCGGCGAGTAGCTGGTCGAGCTCGCGGCCAAACGCGGGGTCGGTGAGCAGATCGTTGTACAGCCGTTCGATCACATCGTTCTTCGCGATCGCGTCGCTCAAGTAATGTTCGTCGGCGATGCGCGAGCTCACCAGCGCCATCGCGACCAGGCCAACGAACGCAGCCGCCGCGAGGAGCACGAGCACGACGCTGCTGAGGGCCTTGGCCATACAGGAGTAGATGCTGTTGCACGCTCACGGTCGCGCGCCTTCGTGTTACCACCTCGGCATGCGTGGATCCTTGCTGTTCGTCGTCACGGTCGCTGCACTGTCGGTTCCCGGCGTCTCGAGCTTCGCAAATCCAGGCGACGGGAAAGCTGCACCGCCGGCGAAGGCGGCAGGGCCCGCGTGCCCGGCGAACGCGAGCCTGCAGAAGATCGTCGAACCGAAGCTCGCATCGATGGCGATCGATAAGAAGCTCAAGACCGAAGTCACCGACTGCCTGCCGGGCTCGTTCCCGAAGGCCGGCTGGTACGTCGAAGCACACGTGACGCACGGCGATACGGTCGATCTCTACGGCTTCATCATCACGCCGCCAAAGGCGATCATCGCCGCCGGCTGGGTGTTCACGCTATCGAACGGGCCAAAGAGCCCGCCGATCACCCGCAAGGTCGAGAAGGTCGACGATCGCGACCACGACGGCATCGACGAGATCTATGCGAGCGGCACGGTGACCAACGCGAGCAGCGGTATCGCCAAGCCGGTCGCGAACGTCGTAAAGCTCGAAAAGGGTCAACTCGCGTTTAGCGTGATCGACCACATCTAGGCATTCGCGATATCGTGGCGGCTTGAGCTCTCCGCCCGTTGCACGTCGTCATATCGCCGCGCTCGACGGCCTACGCGCGTTCGCGGTCATCGCGGTCATCATCTATCACACGTTCGATCCGACGCCGTGGCTTGCCGTCGATCGCGCGGTCAAGTCCGGCTGGGTCGGCGTCGATCTGTTCTTCGTGCTGTCGGGCTTCCTCATCACCGGCATCCTGCTCGATTCGAAGGGCTCGCCGCGGTTCTTTCGCAACTTCTACATCCGACGCACCCTGCGGATCTTTCCGCTCTACTACGCCGTGTTGGTCGCGGCTCTGCTGATCGCGCCGCACTTCTTGCCGACCGACGACGCGGTCCAAGCGATTCTTCACAAGCAAGGATGGCTCTGGGCCTACGCGCAAAACATCGAAGAGTTCCACCACGGCGGCAAGTCGTGGAAGGCTGGTTGGCTAAACCTCACGCATTTGTGGTCGCTCAGCGTCGAAGAGCAGTTCTATCTCGTGTGGCCGGCCGTCGTGTATCTCACCGCGCGGCGCTCGCTCGTCGCGGTCGCGGCTGCGATCGTCATCGGCGCACCGGTGCTGCGCGCTGCGATGTTGCACGCTGGGACGCCAGCCCAGGTGATCTATGCGTTCACCCCATGTCGGCTCGATACGCTCGCGGTCGGCGCGTTGCTCGCGGTGCTCGTTCGCTCGAGACCGGAGCTCGTCACGACGGTCGCGCGCTCTCTCCTCGCGATCGGTGGAATCGCGGTGCTCGCGATCGTGATCGCGACGGGCGGCTTCGAGGCCGAGGACTACACCGTCCAAGTCATCGGCTACACCGCGGCCGCTGCGCTGTTCGGCGGCATCGTGCTACGCGCCGCGCAGCCGCGGACGTCACGCGGGCTACTCGGTCATCCGATCCTGACGACGATCGGTCGCTACAGCTACGGCATCTACATCTTCTCCGAGCTGCTCGATCCGCTGTTCAACCGGATCTACAACATCGACCGGATCGGCGCGCTCGTGCATTCGCGCGTGCTCGCGAACGTCGGGTTCACCGTGTTTGCGCTCGCGGCGAGCACCGGCATTGCCGCGATCAGCTGGCACGTTTTCGAGAAGCGGTTCTTGGCGCTGAAGGACCGCTGGGCACCGATCGAGCGAGCCGCACCAATAGCTTCGGCGTCGTGAGCAGCTCTTGTTTTTGCCGGCGGGTCAACTGTTTGACGCGATACTCGATCTGCAGCGCGCGGCCCTTCGTCGCACAGCGACGAGTCAGAACCACCTCGATCGGCGTTCGCGATCGCGTGTAGCGCGCACCTCTTCCGGCGTTGTGCGCCGCAAGTCTCGCCGCGACATCGTTTGTGATTCCGCAGTACAAGGTTTCGTCGGCGCAGCGGGCCAGATAAACGAACCAAGCCACGCGGGAGTATGCGTGCGAACCCCCCGGGTTGTGCAAGAGTCTCGGTATGGCCAAACGCGGACATCGCCAGCAAAACACCGAGCTCGTCGACGACGACCAGCGCCCGCTCGTCGTGAAGCCGCTCGTCCAGCTCGACCGCATGCACAACCCCGACGACATCCAGCCGGACACGGCCGCGATCGACGCCGGGATCACCCACGGCGGGACGCTCGAGACCCGCGCCGAAGCGCTGAACGTGCGCGGCGACGGTGGACGTAAACGCTCGGGCCCCCGCGGACGGTCGCGCAGCGGCCGCGACGTATCGAAGAAGCGCTAGCTCGCAGCGAAGAACGCTTCGAGCATCGCTGCGACCGGCGGCGCCTGGAACACGTCGTAGTGCGTCGCTCCCGGAATGATCGCGAGCTGTGACCGCGGTCGCGCTTTGCCGTCCCAGCCGGCGTCGCGCTCGCCGCCGCCGAGCAGCGCGTACATTTCCGCGGCGTAACTCGGCGGGACCGAGTCGGCGTCCGCGAACACGATCAGGGCCGGCGGTACGAGCTTCGCAAACTCCGCGCTCCAGTCGTAGTCGCGGCGCAGCAAGTCGCCGAGCTTGTCGCACAACTTCGGAAAATCTTCGACGCGCGGCGCGATCGCGTGATAGCTCGCGTACACCGGTGACTGCTTGATGCCTTCGGCCACTTGCGCGCCCATTCGCGCCATCTGCGCCAGCACGTCGGGGTAGAACCCGCGGCGCGCGACCGGTGTCGCCACGAGCGCGAGCTTGCGGACGAGCGCTGGATACTGGATCGCGACCCGAGCCGCGACGCCTCCACCGAGCGAGTAGCCGACGATGTCGATCTGCGACAGCTCGAGCTCGCGCGAGAGTGCTGCGATGTCGTCGGCCATGAGCTCGTAGCGCAGCGGCCGATCGATATCTCCGGTGCGCCCGTGGGCTTGCAGATCGACCGCGATCACTCGCCGCTTCGCAGCGAGCTCGTCGAGCTTCGCGTTGTGCACGCCGGTCGAGCCGAGCCCGCCGTGTAGCACCACGAGCGGGTCTCCCGCGCCGCGGATCTCGTAGTACATGCGCAGCGCACCGATCGTCGTGTAGCCGGTCGTGACCTTGCCGGCCGCGGCGAACTGCCAGATCCCGAGTGCGTGGCCGGCAGGATCGCGCAACGTCGCGATTAGCGTGTCGCCTTCGAGCTTCGGCGCGGTCACGACTTCGCCACCGTGCTCGGCGACGCGCGCGATCGCGTCGTTGATGTTCTCAACGTAGTAGTACGCGAGCGCGTCACCGGTCGATGGCGCGGCTGACAACGACCGATCAGATGCAACGGCTCCGAGGCAAATCGAGA
>CAZDGY010000177.1:0-9426 GCA_964504685.1 uncultured Kofleriaceae bacterium
CGACGTGATGTGGTCGCGCACGCCGATCTTGATGTTGACCGCACTCGCCGGGATCGATGACCAAGTGCAAGGTCTCGAGGCTGGCGCCGACGCCTATATGGCCAAGCCGTTCGATCTGCGAGAGCTCGGAGCGCGCGTCAAAGCGCTGATCCGCTCGTCGCGGCGCGAGCGCGACCGCAGCCCGACGACGAACCTGCCGGGCTCGCGCGCGATCGACGAAGAGATCGAGGGCGCGCTCAAGAGCGGCAAGCCGACGACCGTCGTCCACATCGACCTGTTGAACTTCGATGGTTACGCCGACGCGGTCGGCATCGCGCGCTCGGAAGATATCGTCAAGAACCTCGGCGCGTGGTTGCTCGAGGCGGCGCGCGCGGCATCGGGCGGCGGCGCGTTCGTCGGCCACATCGGCGGCTCCGATTTCATCGCGGTCGTCGCGCCCGAGCACGCCGAGCCGTTCGTCACCGCGGCCGAAGGCGCGTTCGAGAGCAAGCGGCCTTCGTTGCCCGGCGATCCCGGCACGCTCGCGCTCGTGCTCGCGATCACGCCGACTGAAGGGCTCACGCTCAACGGCGGCGCCGACGAGCTCGGTCGCCGGCTCGGCAAGGCGATGAAGCAGGCCAAGGCCGCGGGCAAGACTGGCCACGTGGTCTGGTCCGCGAAGTAGGGCACCGTGCCCGACGATCCGGATACCGATCCGGCCGTCGCAGATACGGATGCGCCCGCGCCGGAGTCCGAACCGCCGGCAGCCGCAACCACGAGCCGGGCGAAGCGCGCGGTCCATTCCGGCGACGTGCTCGGCCGCTACGAGCTCGGCGACGAAGTAGGCGAAGGCGGGATGGCGACGGTGTATCGCGCGCGCGATCGCGAGCTGCGCCGCGACGTCGCGATCAAGGTGTTGTTCCCGCACCTCGCGCGCCGCGACGAGATCGTGCGGCGGTTTCATCGCGAAGCGCGCGCTGCGGCCGGGCTCGACCACCCGAACATCTTGCGGATCTACGACGTCGGGGGCGCCGACGACGAACCGCCGTACATCGTGATGGAGCTGATCCGCGGGCGGTCGCTGCTCGGCGAGATCGAGCAACGCGGCGCGGTGTTGACCGAGATCGTCGCGTGTCTCGGCGCCCTGCTCGCCGATGCGCTAACCGCCGCGCACGCCGCCGGGATCATCCACCGCGACATCAAGCCGGCGAACGTGCTGATCGCATCGGGCGGACGCGTGTTGCTCGCCGACTTCGGCGTCGCGCGGCTCGAGACCGAGGAAGCATCCTTGGTGACGCGCACCGGCGCGCTGCTCGGCACGCCGGCGTACATGAGCCCGGAGCAGGCGACCGGCGACACCGCGACCTCGCGCAGCGATCTGTACTCGCTCGGCGCGACGCTGTATCAGCTTGCGACCGGTGCGTTGCCGTACGGCGGCACCGCGGCGAAGGTGCTGAGCCAGATCGCGACCGGATCGCTCGTCGCTCCGGTGCGGCGCAAGCCGGCGGTCGGCGCCGAGCTGTCGCGCGTGATCGAGCGCCTGATGGCGAGCGAGCCGAGTGCGCGGCCGGCGAAGGCGGGCGACGTCGCGAAGGAGCTGCGCGCGATCGCGACCGCCGGCGGGTTCGCCGATCCGACCGACGAGCTCGCCGCGTACTTCGCCGATCCCGACGCGTTCTTGCGCGACCGCACGCCGACCGTGGTCGCTGCGACGGTGACCGCCGCCAATGCCGCGATCGATGCCGGCAAGCTGCCGCGCGCGGTCGCACTCGCGGATCGAGCGGCGGCGTTGGCGCCCGACGATCCGGCGGTCGTCGCGTTGGTCGAGCGGGTGACTGAAGGCGGGCGCTCGACGCAGCGACGCAAAGCGCTCGCGATCGCGGCCGGTGCGGTGCTGGTCGCGGCGGCAGGAACGGCAGGCGTCGTGATGCTGCGCAGTGGCTCGCAAGCAGCCGGCGATGCGGCTCAGCTCGCGGTGTTGCCGGCGCGCGATGCGGCGGCGCCGCCTCCGGTCGATAGCGAGTCGATCGACGCGTATGTACCTGCGGTCGACGCGGCGATCGGCGTCGATGCGAGCGTGCGTGCGCCGCGCGATGCCGGCGTGGTGCGTCGCGATGCCCAGACGATCGCGCCCGCATCGATCGATGCCTCCGCGGTCGCCGCCGCGCCGATCGATGCCGGCGTTACCGTCGCGGTCGATGCCGCGCCCGTCACCGCCGAGCTCGGCAGCGTGATCGTGACGAGCGATGCGTGGTGTGATCTCGCGATCGACGGCAAACCCGCGGGGCGACTCAAGCCCGGAGCGCCGTACGCGGTGCAGGCCGGCCATCACGTGCTGACGTGCGGGCAAGGCAGTACCCCCGGGTGGAAACGCGATGTCGACGTGGTCGCCGGCCAGACCGCGCGGGTCGAGGGCACCCTGTTCCCTATGATCGAAGTCACGTTCGCGGTCGATGCCTCGATCGACGGCGCGCCTCAGCCACGTGGCACGGTGTTGAAGCTCAAGCCCGGTCACCACCAGCTGCAGGTCGGCGACACGGCCGCCTATTCAGACATCCGGTTCGCCTGCACCGTGCGGTCGGCGCCGAACGTCGATTGTTATCGCTAGCGCCAGTTGTCCATGGCTTAGCCAAAGCCTGACAGCGCTGTCGCGATCCGGGCGTCACCCCGGTCACGACGGTCGATCATTCCGGCAGTTGCGCGTGGCAGGATGGTTGCAGAACTGCCGATCGTGATGACTGGGACTCGCCTCTCGCTGCTCGCGGCCGCCGCCTTGGTCGGCGCGCCGGGCTGTTTCTACGGCGAGACGATCAACCAGCGTCCATCGATCTCGATCGTGCCGGAGTCGGACGAACCGGTCTATCGAGGATCGCCGGTCGCGCTCGATTCGGTCTACGACGATCCAGACGACTCGACCTACCACGGCGCGTTTCAATGGCGGGTCTACGCGTGCACCGACGCAACCACGCCCGATGGCTGCGATACCGATCCGTTCTATAGCAGCGTGCTGTCGACCGCGAATTTCGTGACGCCGGTACTGCGCGCCGACGGTGCGACCCCGGTGACCGCGCTGCGCGTCGTCCTCCACGCGGAAGACGCGCTCGGCGCGACCTCGAAGCCCGATCAGCTGCTGCTCATCCCGGTCAACGATGCGCCGCCGGTCGTCGGCAAGCGCGCGGTCAGCAACTACGGCTTCGTGGTCGGTGCGCCGATCGAGCTCTACGCGTCGGTCAGCGATCCCGACGACGGTGCCTCCGCTCTCGGGCCGCTCGATTGGGTCGTGTTTTCGCCGGCGACTCAGCCGAGCTACACGTTGACCGACCTCGGCGTGATCACCCAGCCCGATCCGACGATGATCCAGACCGGCAAAGAGCTCACGCCGCAGGGCATCGGCGCGTGGGACGTTCAGATCACCGCGACCGATCCGCTCGGCGCGATGACGACCGCTGATATCGACCTGACCGTCGTCGCGGACCAGCCACCGTGCATCGCCGCCGAATCGCCGCTCGCGCCGCCGGACGGCAGCTCGTACCCGATGACCGATCCGACGCTGTTCCAGGTCCCGGTCGTCACCGACGACCTCGACGTCTATCCGCCGCAACCCAACGATCCGATCAAAGGCGTGACGACGTTCAGCTGGTCGATCCTGCCACCCGGCGCGTCGACCCGCGTCCCGCTCGATGGCGTGACCGGCAACAGCGTGCCGCTCGATCCCTCGACGTACTCACCCGGCGACATCATCGAGCTGAGGGTCGAGATCTACGACCGCAACCACGCGACGATCAACTGCGCCGACGACATGTCGACCTGCGCGATCAACGCCTCGCAACCCACTTGCTATCAGCGCCTGACCTGGCGCATCGAGGCGCTATGACCGCGACCCGCTCGCTCATCGCGCTGTGCGCGCTGCTCGCCGCTTGCGGGGCGAGCGAGTTCCTGCCCGACAGCAATCCGGGCAACGATGCGTCCTCGGGTGACGCAGGCTGCTCGACGTACATCACCTTCGATCCGGACAATCCGGTCGCCGGCCCGAGCACGAACGTCCGCGCGGTCGCGAATGCCAACGGCGCGCCCGGCGTGCTGACCTATTCGTGGCAAGTCTCGCTCGACGGCAACCCAGTCGATTTCACGTACGCCGCGAGCGATAACTCGCAGATCAACTTCATCGCATCGACCGCGGGCGCGTACGACGTCCAAGTCGACATCGGCGGCGGCTCGCTCTGCCCGGTCGCACAGCAATTCCTCGACGTGTCCGCGCCTGGCGCGAACACCGCGCAGTATCGCCTGCGCGTCGTCGCGCCGCCGAACCAGCCCGCGCCCCCGCAAGAACAAACCATTCAAGTCAGCGGCGGCGCGAACTTCGCGACCGCGGTGACGCTCGACGGCGGCGTGACCGCGACCGGTCAGGTCATGAACGGCGGCACCGGCGTGCCCGCGTTCTTGCGGTTCATGCCGACCGCGACGCCGTATGCCGCAGTCGAAGCGTTCACCGCGTCGGACGGCACGTTCTCGGTGCTGGTGCTCGGTCAGCCCCACGACGTGCTCGTGGTGCCGACCGTGCCGGGCGTCGCGCCGCGAGTGATCCATGGCTGGACGCCGGCGAACACGCTGCTGCCGGTCGATGCCGGTAGCGCGGTGACGGGCACGGTGAAGGATCCGACCGGCGCTGCGCTCGCGAACGCGAAGGTCCAGCTGTCGATCGCGGGAACGCCGTCGACGCTGACCACGACCGATGCAGGCGGCAACTTCACGGTGCGCGCGGTGCCGGTCTCGGGTGCGCTCGTCGAGGTCGACGTCACGCCGCCTCCTGGCAAGGGCCTGCCGCGACTCGTCGCGACGTCGTCGTCATTCGATCTAGCTGCCGCGATGGCGGTGAAGTACGCCGCAACGGTCGCAACTTGCGATCTCGCGGGCACGACCGTGAAGCGCGGCGCGACCAGCCTCGCGAACGCTCGAGTCGTCGTCGTCGGCCAGCTGGCGGCGATCGGAACGGTGACTGCAGGCGTGGCGGCAACCGCGTCCGGCTCCGCCTCGATCGCTGCCAGCGCCGATGGCACCGGCAAGTTGCCGTCGATGCTCGTGCCGAAGGCGCCGCTGTCCGCGGTCGTGTTCGTGACCAACGACGATCTCGCGGTCGCATCGATCGATCTGTCGACGTGCGCGACCGTCGCGATCAGCGCGCCGGCGATGATCACCGCGACCGGCACGGTCAGCGATTCGACCCAAGACACGCTCCCGGGCGTTCAGCTCGAAGCGGTTCCCGACGGTGCGCTCGCGCTCGCCGGCGCGACGTCGATCGAGGCCGCATCGATCGCGAACGGCGCGTTCTCGCTCACGCTCGCCAGCGGCGGTCACTACGACGTGCACTTCGCCGATCCCGCCGGCCGGGGCGCACCGCTCGTCGCGACCAACGTCACCGCCGCGACCGTGCCCGGTGCCGCCGTGCTGCCGCTGGCGCTTCGGGTTAGCGGCAACGTCAAGATCTCCGGCCAGCCGAACCCGGTGGCCAATGCATCGGTGCAAGTGTTGTGCGTCGGCTGCACCGGCATCGATCTCGAGCGACCGATCGGCGAAGCCGCGACCGACCAAGCGGGAACGTTCTCGGTCGCCGTTCCCGACCCGGGCGTGATGTAGGATCGGCCGATGGTGCGCCCGGTGCTCGTCGCGATCGCGGTGATCGCCGTTATCGCGTCTGGGCGCGTTAGCGTGGCCGATCCGGCGCAGACGATCGCGCTGTTGCCGCTCGACGCCGAGCCGAAGCTCGAGATCTACGGCCAGCCGGTCGCGACCGAGATCGCGCACGCGCTGATCGCAGGCGGGCTCGACGTCGCGGTGATCGGCGGCAAGGCCGCGGTGCCCGAGCGCGCGCGGCTGATCGTGGATGGCACGATCACCTCGAAAGGCGACAACGTCGCGCTCGCCGTGCGGATTCGCGATCGCCTCACCGGCACCGTGCTCGATACGGTCAGCATCGCGACCTACGAGCGCAAAGACATGGAGAGCGCGATCGAGGACTTCGCCGGCCGCGTCGTCCCAGCGGTCAAGGCGCAACTCGCCGCGGTCAACCGACCGGCGCTCCCGCGCGCCGATCGCCATCCGGTCACGATCCCGCCGGTGGTGCAGCCGCCGGCTCGGTTCGTGACGATGATCCGCGGTGACGCGTCGTTCAAGCTGCTGAAGCAAGCGCTGACCACCGCGACGACCGATCTCGCGGCCGAGCAGCATCGAACGTATGTCGCGATCGAGGACACGCTCGAAGCTGCCGGTGCGGAGCGCGCGCGCAAGGATCGCGAACGCACCGAGGTCGGGCTCGAGCTCGAGGTCTGGTCGTACGTCGTCGACCCCGAGGGCCTGCCGACCGCGCGGGCGAAAGTCCACGCGACGTTCACCGACTGCACCGGGGTCGCTTGGCGGCGCACGGTCGTGACCGACACGATCGTCGGTGAACGCAGCGGCGATCGCACCGAGCTCGCGGCTCGCACCGCGCGCGAAGTACTGCAAGTCGTCCTGCCGCATATCAAACGCTTCATCGATCCGAAGACGCCGTGCGAGCCGAAGGCGGCGCGATGAGAGCTTCGATCGTTCTTGCGCTCGCTCTTGGCTCCGCGATCGCGTCCGCGCAACCCGCGCCAACGCAACCACCGGCTCCTTCGCCACCGCAACCGCCGGGCCCACTCCCGACGCCGCCCGCGCCAACGCAACCGCCGCCGGCGTTCGGCCCCGTCGATCCGCCGACCGCCTTGCGCGCGGCGAACGCGGCAGCATCGGCCGGCGATTGGGCGCGAGTCGCGGCGCTCGTCGATCCGCTGATGCTGCGCCAGCTGACGCGCGCCGACAGCGCCGAAGCGCATCGCCTCGCCGGGCTCGCCGCATTCTTCCAGCAGCGGGTGAGCGATGCCGAGCGCCACTTCTTCGCGTATCTGTTGCTCGATCTCGACGGTCGGCTCGATCCCGCGCTGTACACGCCCGAGGTCGTCTCGTTCTTCGAAGACGTTCGCGCGCGTCACGCCGCCGAGCTCCGCGCGCGTCGGCCGCAGGCGAAACGCTACGCGATCCTGAACATCGTGCCGGTCGCCGCCCAGCTCCAGAACGGCGAGCGCACGAAGGCGCTGATCATCGGCGGTGCACTCGGCGCGTTCGCGATCGCCGACGTCGCGAGCTACTACGTGCTGCAGTCGTGGTGCACGAGCGTGATGGGCCCCAACGGCAGCAGCGTCACCTGCGATAACAGCCACAACCACGATCGCGCTGCGAAAGATCTCGAAGTGGTCAACGCAGTCGGGCTTGTCGGCCTCGTGCTTACCTACGCCTACGGCGTCTACGACGGTGTGTCGGTCTATCGCAGACACACGCGCGAGCAACAGGTCCAACCATTCGTTTCTCCAAGTGGCGTCGTCGGGATCTCCGGCAGTTTTTGACCCGATCCTGAAAACTGGGGTGTGGTGCCCAGGGGCTGATCACCACGCGACCTCGCTACAATCGTCCAACTGTCGCTCGTGGCCTGCGGTGTAGAGGCCGCTTTCCGTTGAGATCCGCTCAGTGCTTTGGATATGATTCACTTTGAGTGAGGCAGCCGGTCCCCTTCGGGAAGTATCTGCTGCTCGACCGAATCAGCGTCGGCGGCATGGCGGAGGTCTTCAAGGCCAAGAGCTATGGCGTCGAAGGCTTCGAGAAGATCATCGCGATCAAGCGGATCTTGCCGTCGATGGGCGAGGACCGCGACTTCATCAAGATGTTCATCGATGAAGCGAAGATCGCGGGTCAGCTCGCGCACGCGAACATCTGCCAGATCTTCGAGCTCGGTCGGATCGACGGCTCGCACTTCATCGCGATGGAGTTCATCTGGGGCAAGGACTTGCTCCAGATCCAGAATCGCCTGCGCAAGCTCAAGCAGGGCATGCCGGTCGCGACCGCTGCGTTCGTCCTCGCGAAGGTCCTCGAGGGTCTCGACTACGCGCACCGCAAACGCGATCCGCTCGGCCGCCCACTCGAGATCGTGCACCGCGATTGCTCGCCGCAGAACGTGCTCGTGTCGTACGAAGGCGAGGTCAAGGTCATCGACTTCGGCATCGCGAAGGCGACGTCGCGCAACTCGCGCACGATGGCGGGCGTGCTCAAAGGCAAGTTTGGCTACATGTCGCCGGAGCAAGTCCGCGGCCTGCCGCTCGATCGCCGTAGCGACATCTTCGCGCTCGGTACGATGCTGTTCGAGTGCCTCACCGGCGAGCGGCTGTTCGCGGGCGAGACCGATTTCTCGACGCTCGAGAAAGTGCGCAACGTCGACATCCAATCGCCGCGCGCGATCAACCCGGACATCCCGGTCGAGGTCGAGCGCATCATCATGAAGGCGTTGTCGAAAGACGTCGACGAGCGCTACCAGTGGTGCAGCGAGATGCTCGCCGATCTCCAGCAGTACCTGATGGGCGAGGACGTCGTGTTCACGGCGAAGTCGCTGTCGGGTTGGCTCAAGGACGTGTTCTCGGCCGAGATCGAGCGCGAGCGTGCGCTGCTCGAGCAGTACAAGCGCGTCGGCCGCGATGGCTTGATCGCTGGCTTGCCGTCGGCGGAGGCCAAGCTCGATGTCGTCGAGCACCTCGGTGCGGCGGGCATGCCGGAAGGCGATGCGACCACGCTCGGCGGCCCGAACTTCGACGACATCGAGCAAGCGACGAATTCGTCGCCCGAGGTCGGGCCCGCGCCGGGCTCGCCGGCTTCGCTCGGCCGGATCGGCGACGAAGGCGACTTCGGCGAAGAGCTGCCGACCGAGATCTTCGGCGAAGTTCACGACAATGCGCCGACGTTCCAGCCGGAGCGCGCACCGTCGCCGCGCGACCAGCCACCGACGACGAGACCGCCGAAGCCGCCACCGGCTCGCCCGATCACCGCGCCTCGTCCAGATCCGATTCCGCCGCGCGCGCCCGCCGGCTCGGTGCCGATGGGCTCGCCGCAGCAATCGCAACCGATGCCGCAGCAGCTGCAGTCGCCACCGCAGCCGATGCCGCAGGCGGCGCCGATCGGCATGGGCTCGCAGCCAGGCCCGTACAACCAGCCGGGCGCGTTCCAACCGCACGTCGCCACGCCCCAGTCGTCGCCGCCAAGCGGCTACGCGGTGCAGAGCTACGTATCGAATCCGTCCGCGCAGTTTGCGGCGCAACAGCAACCGCAGCCGCAGCCGCAGCCGCAGTACGCGCAATACCCGCAGAATCAGGTTCCATCGTCGCTCGCGACGCCGCCACCGCTCGTCGGAGTCGGGCTGCATCCGTCGTCGAATCGCACCGTGCTCGGGATGTCGGCGCCGATGGCGGCGCAGCCGAATCCGTACAACAACGGCTATCCGCAGCCGCAGCAACAGTACGGCGGCTATGCGGGCTACGCGCAGCCCGGCTACCCACCGCAAGGTCAGCCGCAGCAGGGCTACGGCATGCCGTATCAAGGCGGACCGGCCGC
>CAZDGY010000178.1:0-9416 GCA_964504685.1 uncultured Kofleriaceae bacterium
AGGTACTCGGCAGGACGAGGTTGACCAACCTGTCGATCTCGCTGTCGGAGAACAACTTCCTCGGCCAGCGCAACTTGGTCGCCGCGACGATGACGATGGACGAAGGCGCGATCGCGGTCGGTCCGCAGTTCATCGACAAGAACGTGTTCGGCTCTCACCTCACGCTGTCGGCGAGCGTCGCCGACATCTTGACGCGGCATGCCGTCGCGCCCTTAGACCCGGTTGGCCTGGAGGACGCGCACAAGTTCCACTCCGAGGGATCGAGCAGCGCGGTCGCGCTCGCGTTGCCGCTGTGGTCGCTCGCGAGCGAGTGGGGCGCGGGCGCATCGTTCAGCCACAACTTCGGCGTTGCGCGATCATTCGGCGGCATGGCGCCGTTGGCACCGGCCGGCCTGCGGTCGTACGACGATCCAAATACGCCGGGGCTCGACATGTTGCCGTACGAGTACCGGCTCAAGGTGTGGTCGGCGAACGTCAACGTCGTGCATCAGTGGGGCACCAAGATCAAGAGCCAGCTGGCGATCGGTCAGACCGTGACGAGCCAGCGCCCGTCGGCGCTGCCCGATTTTCCGGGCACGCCGGAGCAACTCGCCGATTTCGAGCGCGACGTGTTCCCGCGCTCGGAGGTCACGTCGGCGCCGTACATCGAATACACGCTGTTCATGCCGCGCTACCGGATGCTTCACGACGTCTCGACCTACGATCTCGTCGAAGATATCAAGGACGGTCCCGACCTCGACGTCGTGCTCGCGAAGGGCTTGCAGTGGCTCGGTTCGACCGACAACTACGTGAAACCGAGCGCGAGCGCGGGTTGGACGTTCCCGTGGTGCCGCGACGGTTTCATCCGGCCCTCGGCGGGCGTGTCGATGCGGTTTCAAGACGGCACGACGATCGACAACACGGCGGATGTCGCGCTGCGGGTCGGCACGCCGATCTACCGCTACTTCCGGATCGTCGCGCAAGGCGAGGTCGACACGCGCTGGCACGACACCCAGAATGCGTTCTACGCGATCGGCTCGGACAGCGGGTTGCGCGGCTATCCGATCGGCGAGTTTATCGGCCAGCGCCGCGCCACCGGGATGCTCGAGCTGCGCTCGATGCCGATCGCGTTTTGGGTGTTGCGGTTCGGCGCGGTCGCGTTCTACGAGGCCGGTGGCGCGGCGAATTCGTTCGGCGACATGCAGCTGCACCAAGACGCCGGGTTCGGCCTGCGATTCCTGCTGCCGCAGACGTCGCGCGACATCTGGCGCTTCGATCTCGCGTTTCCATTCGACGCGGTGCCGGGCAGTCCCGCGGGCGTTCCGCACTTCATCGCGGGTTTCGGCTCGTACTTCTGAAGAACGCGATCACGAGATAGAGCGCGGTCGCGGTCAGGCCGGCAGACAGCCCCCACCACAGCCCCGGCGCGCCCATCGCGGCGCCGAAGCCGAGCAGCAGCGCGAGCGGGAGGCCGACCACGTAGTGGCCGACGACATTCGCGGCGAACGTCGCGCGCGTCAGCCCCCGGCCGCGCATCGCACCCGCGCTGATCGCCTGCGTGCCATCGGACAGCTGGAACAGTGCGGCGATCTGGAGCAGTGGGATCGTCGCGGCGATCACCACGCGGTCGCTGGTGTAGATGCTCGCGAGCGTGGCCGGCGCCACCACGAACACGGTCGCGCAGCATGCCATCACGCCGAGCCCGAGCCCCAAGCCGCGCTCGCCGCGACGACGAGCGAGCGGCAGGTCACCGGCGCCGACCGCTTGGCCGACTCGAACCGACGTCGCCGCGCCCAAACCGACCGCGAACGAAAACGTGAAGCTCGCGAGGTTGAGCGCGATCGTATGCGCGGCGACCGGAATCTTTCCCATGTGGGCGGCGAGCACGGTGGCCAGCGTGAACACGCCGATCTCGGCGAATAAGTGACCGCCGACGGGAAGGCCGTAGTGGACGATCTGTTTGAGATCGGCGGTGGTCGAGGCCAGGCGCGGCTGGCGAGCATCGATCTCGCGCACAGCGAACAGGTAGACCGCGAGGATCACGACCTGCACTGACACCGTCGCGATCGCAGCGCCGAGCACGCCGAGACGCGGAATCCCGAGCGCGGGCACGCCGAAGATCAGCACGAGATCGAGCAGCGCGTTGACGATGTTTCCGACGATGGTCGCGATGACGAGCGCACGCGTTCGACTGTGCGCCGCGAGATACGGCCGGATCGCGATCGTCGCGAGGAACGGCGTGATGCCGATCGCGCGTGCGAACGTGTAGACCCGTGCTTCGGCGACGACGTCGGCCGGTACGCTTGCTGCGGTAAGCACCACCGGCGACAGCATGACGAACAGCGTCGACACGAGCCCCATCAGCAACGCGAGGCGCAAGCCCGCCCCGAGTGCGCGCTGAGCATCCTCGCGGCGACCGCCACCGACCGCTTGCGGGATCACGGTGTCGAGGCCCATCACGATGCCCATGCCGATCGACGTCACCGCGAACAACAGGGTGTTGCCGATGCCCGAGCCGGCGAGTGCCGCGTCGCTGTAGCGGCCGAGCAAAGCGCTATCGACCGTGCCCATGAGCTGGAACCCGACTTGCTGGGCGGCGAGTGGGATCGCGAGCCGGATCAGCGCGCGCGTCTCGGTCACGGTGCCTCGTAACGCTGGATCGGCAGGTCGAGCGCGGGGAGCGTCGGCGCGATCTTCGACCAGTCGCCGACGATGACGACCGTGAGGCCCGTCCAGGTCTCGGCCGACGCGTGCACCGAGCGCGCATCGATCGCTGCGATCCGATCGCCCAGCTGGTGGATTTGCTCGGTCGATTCACCGCGGCCGATGCGGCGCGCGAGCATGCGAGCGGCCGCCTCGTCGCTGTCGAACGACGCGGCAAGGTCTGCCGCGAGCTGGAGGCGCGCGTGGTCGAGCTCGGGTAGCTCGCGATCGGTCAGGGCGTGCGCGGCTGCGAGGATCTGCGCAACCGCGCGTCCGGTGTGCGCCGCATCGACCGCGGTCGTGACCGCCCACGTGCCCGCCCATGCTCCGCGCCACGCGGTCGCCGCCACGCCCGTCGCGATCGGCGACAACGCGGTCGACAGTCGCGAGCCGGCGCCGCCGGCGAGGATCTCGTCGGCGACATCGGTGGCATCGGCGCGTGGATCCTGTGAGCCAGCGGCGAGATGTCCGATCATCACGATCGCGCGCGCGGCGCCGGGCGTGTCGACATACGCGAGCTGCGCTGCAGCGGGCGAGGGCGCGATCACGGCGGCGGGCGGTGCCGCGGTATCGGCGGACGCGGCGAACTGGTTGTCGACCATCGCGTCGAGCGCAGCGCTATCGATATCGCCGACGACGACCAGCGTCGCCCCGCGCGCTCGGTAGTGCGCCGCCCAGAACGCGACGATCCTCGCGAGGTCGATCGCAGCTACCTCTTTCGCCGCACCTTCCGCGGGATGTGCATACGGATGCGCGCCGAACGCGAGCCGCTCGAAGAGTCGCGCGGCGATCGCACGCGGCCGTGCGGCGCTTTCGGTGAGCTCGGCGATCGCTGCAGCGCGCACGCGTTCGAGCTCGCTGGGCGCTGGCTGCGGCGGATGCAGTAGCTCGGCGATCACCGCGAGGTCCTCGGCGAGATGCGCGCTCGGACCCGCGATCGTGAACGTCGCCGCGTCGGCGCTGATCGCGGTGTCGAGCGTGGCGCCCGCTCGCCCGAGCACGGCGGTGTCGCGATCGCTCGCACTCGCCGCGGCGACCTGTGCCGCGATCGCTGCGAGCCCCAAGTGGTCGCCATCCGCGCGCGAGCCCGCATCACCGACGACGGTCGAGATCGCGACATAGGGCAAGCGATGGTTCTCGACGTGAATCACGCGCAAGCCCGACGCGAGCACTCGATCGTGTAGCGCGGGCATCGTCCAGCGCTCGATCGTGATCGCGGGCGGTGTGGCGAGAGGATCGCGCGCCCCACCACACGCCGCGCACAGCGCGATGGCGACGAACGTCCTCACGGCGGGTGTCCGATCACCGAGACGATCGCGTTCGCGTTCAACCACATCGCGCCGGCAGCTCGCAACGATTCGGGCGTCACGGCGCGCAACGCGTCGCGTTCCGCGATGCGCGAGTGCCATGGGTTTGTCGGCTCTGCCCAGGTCGCGAGCGCAGACGCGCGGAACGCCAAACTCTCGAGCGCGCGGATACGATCGGCTTCGGCGCCGGCTTTGGCGACCTCGAGCTCGCCTGGATCGCTCGGCTCGGTGCCGATCGCGACGAGCTCGGCGACGATCGCGGCGCGCACTGCGTCTGGATCCGCGCCCGGCTTGACCACGGCTTCGACGACGAGCTCGCTGCCGATCGCGCGCGGCTCGATCCGCGCGTGGACTTCGAGGGCTAGGCCCGGGTCGACCATCGCGGCGACGAGCCGGCCGCGTTTGCCGGCGGCGAGCAGCTGGGCGGCGATCCATAGCTCGGCCGTGTCGCGTGGCGCACGAGCGGCGAGAACGACCCGCGTCGTCGCATCGCGAGCGGTCGCGACTGGGATACCGCCGCGCAGCGGGACGACCGGCGGCGCCGGCGCGCGCACGAACGCGTCAGCCGATGGCAGACCCGCGAAGTAGCGCGCGACCAGGCGGCGAACGTCGGCCGAGGTTACCGCGCCGGCGATCACGATCGTGGCGTTCGACGGCTCGATGACCTTGAGCGCTAGGGGCCGGGCGAAATCTGCGCGCCGGTCGCCAAGCGGCGCTAGCGCGTTGCGCCGGTTTGCCTCGTATTCGCCACCGCGCCACAGCTCGTCGGCGATCGCGCGCTCGACCAGCGCGACCGGGGTCTGGTCGTACGCCGCGCTTCGTTCGGTCTGGATCGCGGCGAGCTCGCGCTCGACCTCGTCGTTCGTGATTCCAGCCGGGCCGACGCTCATCCGATCGGCTTCGAGCCACAGCGCGTAGGCCAGGGCGCCGGGCGGCACCACATCGACAGTCGCGACGCGATCCGCAGTGGTCGAGCTCGAGCTCCAGCCGCCGATCGCATCGAGTGTGAGATCGACGTGGCGGGCGCGCGCTCGAGGACCGCCTCCGGCGAGCACGCGTTCGAGCACATGCGCGTACAAGCCACCGCCGCGGTCGTCGTCGCCGGTGCCGAACCGATACGACACATAGACCGCGACTGCGCTCGCGGTCGGATCAGGCGCGACGATCAGCCGGAGCCCGTTGGCCAACTGCTCGGTCGACTCGGCGACCGTCGCATCGCCGCGGGCATCGCGCGCGGCAGCCAACGCGACAAGCGCGACGAGCGACGCGCGCTTCATGTCACGTCACTTGATCGGACGCGGAGACATCGGTGCGTTCTCGTACGTCAGGTTCTTCGCGATCAGCTGTGCGAGCGCGAGCCGCTTGGCGGCGTCGGGCCCGATCACGCGTACGTAGCAAGGCGCGTCGTCGTCGATAAAGATCAGGCCCTGGCCATGATGGTCGAGGCCTTTCGCGCCGACCGCGACCTCGGCGGCGACGTCGGGGGCCCGATTGACGACACCGGCATCGCTGGGCTTGATCCCACCGGCATCGGCGAGCCGATTGTACTCGCCGACCATCGCCGAGCTGTCGTTGCGATATTGCTCGAATAGCGCGTCGGCGCGCTGCTTGTAGCCGTCGCGGCAGTCGAAGTCGAAGGTCCACGCCTCTTGCGGCTGGGTGTCGACGAGGTAAGCGCACGGATGCGGGACGCCCGCGGGGATCGCCGAGCCCGAGTCCATCGGGTGAGCGACGCCACCGAGCACCTGCGCGAGCATGTCGGGCGTTGCGATGCTGTCGCACCTGAACTGGTTCGGCTCGACGCCGGCCATCTTGCGCGGCGGGGGTGGCGTCTCGGCGGGAGCTGCCGTGCCGTCGTTCTTGCAGGCGGCGCAGAGCAGCAAGACCCAGATCCGGCGCATCCGTCGCGAACGGTAGCAAATCTCGGAGCCATGCAGCGAGCGAGATCGCCTGCAATCAGCCGTGCTGATCGGCAACGCGTGTGGTTGCGTCGTAAACGACGCGCACCTCCGCCACTTCGGCAATCGCTTCGGCCAGCGCGAGCAGCGGCGCCGGCTTACGCGCCTCGTCGAGATGGATCGTTCCGCCGATTCGGCGCTCGACGTAAGCGACGTACATGCCGCCGGCGCGCGCCTCGACGACGACCGCGCGCAAGTGGAACAGCGGCACGGCCGCCCGCCGGCGAATCCCGAGAATGCGCTGTTCGCTCCGCATCAGGCCGGCTTCGCGATCGAACACGAGTCGGCGCCGCAACGTTCCGAGCAGCACCCCGAGGAACAGCATGACGATCCCGAGCGCGTGAGCCATCAGGCCGCCGAGCAGCACGATCCTGACGCCGACCGCAGCGATGCCCCAGCCCGTCCACCCGGTCGCACGCGTCAGCGCGAGCTCGACCCGGCCTTCGCGCTGAGCGCGGATGCGAACGGAGCCGAGCCAATCGAGCACAGCTAAAGGCTACGTCCTTGGAGGCGATACGTCGAGGATGTTTGGAAATTGATCAAAGGTGGTGCCGCGGCCTGACGATCCAAGATCGCCGCGTAGCGGCGCACGCTTCTTACTCTGCTGCCGGCGGAGCGCCGCCGCCACCGCCACCGTCAACGCCACCGCCGCCCTCCGGCCCACCGCCCGGTCCACCGGCGCGCCACTCGCGATTGCGACCGCCGCGACCACGCCGACGCCGACGCCGCCGCTTGCGCAGCGGCTGACCATCGGGGCCGAGCTGCGGCGGGCCGGGCGGCTCGCCCGAGGTCGGCTGAAAGAATGCGACCGGCTCGCCACTCTGCAACGCGGGCGGCTGTCCCGGCCCGTTCGTCATGGCGACGCCGATGCCATTGCCGCCGTTCCGACGCCGACGCCGCCGCCGACGCCGCCGAGGCTCGCCGTTCTCGCCATTCGCGCCCGCCTGCCACGGACGTTGCTCGCCGTTGCCGTTGCCGCTCGGCGTCCCGGGCGGCCGATTGTCGCCTTGCCACGGCCGACCACCACCACCACCGCCACCACCGCCGCCGCCGCCACCGAAATTGCCGCCGCCGCGATCCCAGCGCCGTTTTTTAGGACCGCCGCGCCGCCTGCCGACGCCAGCGTCGTTCGGATTCGCCGACGCGACCGGCGCCATCGCGATCCGCATCGGGCCGCGCACGTATTCGATCACCGGACCGCCACCGCCGCCGCGTCGCGGTTGCGCCTCGGGGATAGGCGCCGCGGTCGACATCACCGGAGTCGTGAACGCGCTCTTCGGCGGCAACATCGCCCGCCGTTTCCGCCGTCGCCGCCGACGGCGTCGCCGCGCTTCCGCCGCGCTCGCCGATTGGGCGTCGATCGGACGCTCCGGCCGCACCTTCTGCGGCTTCGGCAGGCGTTTGCGGGCGAGGACGGTGACTTGGCCCGAGCCTTCGATGCCCTCGTCCGCTAGCTGTTGCGCGGTCTTGCCGAAATCGTCTTCGTCCTCGTCGTCATCATCGTCGTCGTCCTCGTCGTCATCATCGTCGTCGTCGTCGTCGAGATCGTCGTCATCATCGTCCTCGTCGTCGACGAGCTCGCCATTCTCGTCCTCTTCATCATCCTCGTCATCGTCGAGGTCGTCGTCATCGTCGTCGTCATCGTCAATCTCGTCTTGCGCCGGCGTCGGCTTCTTTGCGATCGCCTTGCCGGCTTCTGGCTTCGCTTCGCTAACTGGCGCTGGCGTCGCGACTGGCGGCGGCGCGGCGGCGACCTTCGAGCGTCGCATCACGGTCGGCGCCGCGGCCGCGGCCGGTGCGGCCGCAGGCGCGATCGCGACCGTCGGTCCCGAGCCAGCCGCCGTGGTGATCGGTGCCGGCACCGGTTGGTCGATGCGGACCACGCGCGCTTTGATCTCGCGCCGCGGTTTCGGGGGCTCGACTGCGTCGTCGTCGAGCTCGCGCACGAGCGAAGCGCCGAGCCGCTGCGCCTGAGTCGACGCCGCGAGCGCCGCTTCGCGCGAGCGCAGACAGTTGTCGCAGCGCCCGCAGCGCGGCGCCTTCGGCTCGCCGAGGTACTCGAGGATCGCCGCGTTGCGACAGTCGGGCTCTTTGACGTAGCCGAGCAGGGCGTCGAGCCGCTGGCGATCCGCGATCCGGCGCGCCTCGTACGATCGCGCGCGCTCCATCAGCTCCTGCATGTCGGGCGGCGGGTCGGCGATCTGGAACAACCCGTCGGTCTCGGTGATGAACTTCTCGTCTTTGAGCAGCGACAGCACGGTGCGCGTGCGCTGCTGGCCGACGCCCGAGCCGAGCGCGAGGTTCGCGACGTTCGGCTGACTGTCTTCCGGCAGCGTGCCTTTGCGCGCGTTGAACACGGCGAGCGCGTCGAACACCTGGCGGACCTGGCGCTTCGTCGGATACGTGCCTTGTAGGAAGTACTCTTGGATCGCGACGTCGTCGGGAGAGAACAGCAGCACGCAGCGCGCCGGCTTGCCATCGCGACCGCCGCGACCGGCTTCCTGCGCATACGCCTCGAGCGAGCCCGGCACGTGATAATGCAGCACGTTGCGGATGTTCGACTTGTCGACGCCGAGGCCGAACGCGTTCGTCGCGACCATCACGACGTCGGAGCCGTCCATGAACGCTTGCTGCGAGCTGTCGCGCTCGCCCTTGTTCATCCGGCCGTGATAGCGACCGACCGGGATGCCCCAGCGCGTCAGTTGCTCGTAGAGCTCTTCGACCTTCTTGACCGTCGCGCAGTAGACAATGCCCGGGCGGGGCAGCTTCTTCAGCAGCGTGACGAGCGTCTTCATCTTCTCGTCGTCACCGTCGAACGCGATCACTTCGTAGTGCAGGTTCGGGCGATCGAACGTCGTCGTGACGATCGTCGCCTTCTCGAGCCCGAGCTGGAACAAGATGTCGTCGCGGACGTGCGGTGGCGCGGTCGCGGTCGTCGCGAGCACCGGCGGATTGCCGACCTCTTCGATCGCCTTGCGCAGCGACAGGTACGCCGGCCGGAAGTCGTGGCCCCACTGCGAGACGCAGTGGGCTTCGTCGACGACGAACCGCGAGACGCCGACGCCGCTCGACGCTTCGCGCAGGAACACGCGGAAGTCCGGATCCGCCATCCGCTCCGGCGTCGTCAACAGCAGCTTGCCGCCGGGTGAGCGAATCAGCGCGTCGACTTCACGGCGCTGCTTCACGGTCAGCGTCGAGTCGATCTTGCAGGCGGTCACGCCCTTCGCGACCATCTTGTCGAGCTGATCCTTGATCAGCGCGATCAGCGGGCTGACCACGACGGTGACGCCCGGCAGGATCAGCGATGGCAACTGATAGAGCAGCGACTTGCCGCTGCCGGTCGGCATCACCGCGAGCAGATCTTCGCCCGCGAGCAAATGCTCGAACGCCTCGGCCTGACCCGGGCGGAACGTCTTGATCCCGAGCTGCTTCTGCCCGATCCCGAGCAGCGCGCCGACCCTCGGGGGCA
>CAZDGY010000179.1:0-9394 GCA_964504685.1 uncultured Kofleriaceae bacterium
GCCGCGACGACGACGATGACGAACCCGACGATCCGAACGCACCTCGCAAGCGCCGGCGCCGCCGCCGCGGTGGTCGTCGTCGTCGCAACGAGACGGTCGCCGCGCGAGGGGGCTGATTCGTGCCGCTGCCTGGCCGGCTGACCTCCGAGCTCGTCGGCGAGCTGGTCGACGCCGGATCGCGCGAGCACTACGTAGACGCCGCGCTCTACGACTACGAGTACCGCCGACGCCGCGCCGACGTGACGTTCTATCGCAACCTCGCGCGCGAACGAAACGCCGCGCACATCCTCGAGCTCGGCGCCGGCTCGGGCCGCGTCACGCTACCGCTCGCTCGCGACGGCCATCGCGTTGTCGCGCTCGATCAGGCGCCGGCGATGCTCGCGAAGCTGCGCGAGCGGGTCGCAGCGGCCCCGGCTGCGGTCGCCGACCGCATCACGGTAGCGCGCGGTGATCTCCGCGGGTTTGACGTCCGCGGCGAGTTCCCGCTCGTGATCGCCGCGTTCAACGTGCTCGAGCACCTCTATACGCGCGGCGAGGTCGACGCCTGCTTGCGCTGCGTCGCCGATCATCTCGCGCCGGGTGGCGTGTTCGCGTTCGATGTCCAATTGCCGGACCTCGCATGGCTGATCCGCGATCCGACGAAGCGCTGGGCCAAGACGAAGTTCACCGATCCGTCGACCGGTCGCGCGATGTTCTATTCGACGAACCACGACTGGGATCCGATCAACCACATCGTGTTGATCCGGCTCTACTACGAGCCCGTCGACGGCAAAGGCCCGACCAAGATCGTGAAGCTGGCGCAGCGGAAGTTCTTCCCGGCCGAGCTCGAAGCGCTGATCGCCCACGCCGGCTTGCGCATTGTCGTGCGCTACGGCGATTTTTCTGGCCAGCCGCTCGATGCCGGCGCGGAGAGCCAGGTGATCGTCTGCGAGCGTGCGCCGGTTCGCAAATCGCGTCGCGGTCGATAGTTCCCGACGAGGAATTCCCCTTTTCCGTCGAGGATTTACGATCTACCGGTTCCTCGACGAGGAATCAGTTATCCACAGGTTTTCCTCGACGGAGAATTTCGCCCCAGCGCGGCCGGGATGATCTCCGACGGAGAAAAAGAGATCTCCGACGAGCATTTCCGGAGTTTTTGTCATCCGGTTCGTGTAGCGTTCGCGCACCCCAATTACCCCCAGGGAGGGTTCAGCATCATGGGTGAGAAGATTGCGAAGCTCGGAATCAAGCGTGACAACAACCTGATGTACTACATCAAGACCGGCGACGTGTGGGCGACCCCGCGTAAGCAGCCGGGTCAGCCGAAGGGCAAGGCCGCGAAGGTCGCCCAGGCTGGCGTCGAGATGGACTACAGCAAGTACCTCTACTACTTGGACGGCGACGGCGACGTCGCGCGCAAGGAGCGGCAGGTCGGTGGCAGCAAGCGCAAGAAGAGCGCGAAGGCAGCGCCGAAGAAGTCGAAGGGCGCGAAGAAGAGCGCCGCCAAGAAGACGGCGAAGAAGCCGGCGAAAAAGGGCGGCGGCAAGAAGGGCAAGCGCAAGTAAAGCGCTTGTCGACGGGGTGAGCTTCGGCTCGCTCCCGTTCGAACGATGGGCTCGCGACGGAGCACTCGGGTTCGAGTGCGTCGCGGGCCCTTCGCCGTTTCGGGGCGCAACGGTCCGACCGTTTGCCGCCTCGCCCGTTCGATCGGGGGCCGGATTTGCTGTAGCATTTTCGGGAGGTGGTGACCCTTCCTTTGTTGTCGCGCGGGCTTCGGCTCGCGTTGATCGCTGGCATCAGCCTGGGCTACATCGCCTGGCAAGGTCACTCGCGCGACGCGTTCGCGAAGAAGGGCCACTCCGACGACTCGGGCGGCGACGACGACGACGACGACTCCGCCGGCAGCGACGACAGCGGCGACGACAGCGGCAACGAGGAAGACCCGGACGCCGACAAGGACCAGCCTCCGGTCACCGCGGGCGGCCTCTACACGCTGAAGACGTACCCGGTGCGCGAGAACTCGCGGCCGCTGACGATCACCCAGGGTATGACCCAGCTCCGGCTCGGCATCGGTACCGATCTCAGCGCGAAGGGCGCGTTCGGCTCGGCCGGCATCTCGCTCGAGGCCCAGTACGGCGTGAAGGACAACTTCATGCTCGTCGGCGGCCTGACCGATGCCTACAACTTCAACCAGTACTCCGCGTACTTCGGGTTTGAAGGCTCGCTGATCTACGACCTGCTCGACTTCCGCGCCGTCGCAAACCTGCACCGCAGTGCGTTCTCGGACTACCAGAACTACTGCTCGCCGCACGTCGGCGGCGACCCCGACGACATGCTCGTCAAAGGGACCGACGGTAGTCTGCAATCCACGCTCACCGACGTCACGAAGTGCACGGGCAACATGCCCACGATCGTCACCCTGCCGAACGGCACCTACGAACACGGCGGCACTAAGTTCTCGATCGATATCGGCTTCCCGTTCCGCTACGCGTTCAAGCCCGAGATCGCGCTCGTCCTGCTCCAGACGCTGATCTCGATCGATTTCAACAGTACGGCGCGCGACCACGTCGTCCCGGTGCAGATCGATCTCGGGCCCGACCCGAATAACCCAGATGGGCCCGACATCACGACGAACAGATACCAAGCCGTGCCGAACGGCGCGAAACCGGACCTCAACCTGTCGGCCGGCCTCGCTGCGAACCCGATCCCGCAGCTGTCGATCGTCGCGTTCGCCGCGTTCAAGATCCCCGACTTCGACACCTCTGCCGGCAACTTCCAGATCCCGCTCACGCTGCGGATCGAGGCGTCGGCGAGCCAGCAGCTCGACTTCGGGCTCGAGTTCACGCTGCTCAACCTCATCCCGCCCGATCCGCAAAGCCCGATCGACAATCGGTATCTCTCTGCCTTCGTGCAAGCAAGGTTCTAGGGCGGCGTGAAGATCTGCCCCCGCTGCTTCACGCGGTTTCCCGACGGCGAGCGCTTCTGTCTGCATGACTCGGCGGTGCTCGTCGAGGAAGAGGACATCGCTCGGCTCGGCAAGAACATCGGCAACTACCGGCTCGATCGCATCCTCGGCCGTGGCGGCATGGGCACGGTCTACTTCGGCGAGCACATCTACATCAAGAAGCCGGTCGCGGTGAAAGTGCTGCACCCGCAGTTCGCCCGCTACCAAGAGGCGATCCACCGGTTCTTGCGCGAGGCGCGCGCCGCGACCGCGATCAACCATCCGAACATCGTCGACGTCACCGACTTCGGCATCCTGCCCGAGGGGCCGGTCTACTTCGTGATGGAGTTCCTCGAGGGCAAGTCGCTCGAGGATCTGATCGAGAAGGAAGGCGCGGTCGAGCTGCACCGCGCGCTCAACATCGCGAACCAGATCGCGTTCGCGCTCGAAGCCGCTCACAACGTCGGCGTGATCCATCGCGATCTCAAGCCCGACAACATCATGCTGCTGAAGCGACCCGGCCGACGCGACCTCGTTCGCATGACGCCCGACCAGCAGTGGATTACCGAGCGCGAAGAATCGTACGACTTCGTCAAGGTCCTGGACTTCGGTATCGCGAAGGTGCTGATCCAAGACGAGCTGCTCGCCGAGACCGTGCAAGGCGCGGTGTTCGGCACGCCCGAATACATGTCGCCCGAAGCGGCGCGCGGCGAGGATGTCGACATCCGCGCCGACGTCTATTCGCTCGGCGTGATCCTGTTCGACATGCTGTGCGGCCGCCCGCCGTTCGAGGCGCCGCAGTCGAGCGAAGTGCTCGCGATGCACATCCACACCGCGCCGCCATCGCCGCGCGAGTTCGCACCCCATCGCGAGATCACCGAGCAAGCCGAGGGCGTGATCTTGAAGGCGATGAACAAGGACGCGAACAAGCGCTACCAGAACATGGCGGAGTTCCGCAAAGACCTCGAAGGCGCGTACGGCTCGATCATGTACCGCCGTCGCGGTGCGCCGGTGCGCGGGCTCGAGCCGAGGGGCGAAGAGGCGCGGTCGACGAAGAAACGGCTCACCGAGGAGCTCGACGAGTGGATCACGACCGACCCATCGGGGCTGTCGGTCGAGCAGGCGCGGATGGTCGCCCTGGTCGAGACCGCCGAGAAGGCGTTCACCCCGACGTCGATGTCGCCGGCGGAGGCCGAGCGGCTCGCGAACGCGCTCGACCGCGCGCTCGACGACGACGAGTAACTACGAAACATTCGTAGCGGATTTTCGGCCGCAAACGTGTGGCGTGGCCCGTCCTGGGACATGCTAGCTTCCGTAGAGACATGTCTGCCAACCAAGCCAATACGTCGGGACAGCTAACACTCCGCAAAGACGTGAAGTTCAACGGGGTGAAGGTGTTCTCGGCGACGATGGTCGCGGACCGCGATCAGCTTGGCGAGAAGGTGACGAACTGGATCGGCAATCACCAGCACCTCAAGGTGACGGATCTCGTGGTCACGCAGTCGAGCGATGAAGCGTTCCACTGCATCGCGATCACCGTGTTTTACTGGGAAGAGCCGCGTCGCTAGGCGCGGATAGCGCGGACGTGACGCGCAAGCTCAATTTTTCGTCTGGCCCGGCGGTGCTGCCCGAGAGCGTGCTGAGGGCTGCGCAGGCGGCGCTGTGGGATCTCGATGGCTCGGGCATCGGCATCCTCGAGCACAGCCACCGCGGCAAAGAGTTCGGCCGCGTGCTCGACCGCGCGGAGGCGAACGTCCGCGAGCTCGCCGGGATCGATGACGCATGGGCGGTGCTGTTCGTGACTTCGGGCGCGACGCCGCACTTCTCGATGATCCCGACCAGCTTTCTCGGCGCGAACGAAACCGCGGACTACTGCCACACCGGCGTGTGGTCCGGCAAAGCGATCGATGAAGCGCGCCGGATCGGGACAGTCCACGTCGCTTGCAGCTCGGAAGCCGACAACTTCGCGAGCGTTCCGACCGCGATGCAATGGTCCGCGGCGCCGCGCTACGCGCACTACACGAGCAACGAGACGATCTACGGCACGGAGTGGAGCACGCCACCTGCCGGTGCTCCAGCGCCGCTGGTGTGCGACGCGTCGAGCGACATCTTCTCGCGACCTCTGCCGATCGCCGGCCACGGCCTGATCTACGCGGGTGCGCAAAAAAATCTCGGGCCATCGGGCATCTCGCTCGTGCTCGCGCGCCGCGACTTCTTGGCGACCGAGCGCGCCGACCTGCCTCCGCTGGCGCGCTACTCGACGTACGCCAAGGAGCGGTCGCTACACAACACGCCGAACACGTTCGGGATCTGGATGATCGCCGAGGTCTGCGGGTGGATTCGCGAGCAAGGCGGCCTCGCCGCGATGGCCGCGCATAACTTGAAGAAGGCGACCGCGCTCTACGAGTTTCTCGACGGCAGCAAGCGGTGGCGCGCACACGCGAAGCCGGGCAGTCGCTCGTTGATGAACGTGACGTTCCGCGGCGATAGCGTCGAGCTCGAAGAAGCGATGCTCGCTCGGGCCGAGCAACGCGGCTTGTCGGGCTTGCGCGGGCATCGTTCGGTCGGCGGCCTGCGCGCGAGCATGTACAACGCGTTCCCCGAGACCGGGGTCACCGCGCTGATCGACCTGTTGGCCGAGGTCGAGCGCGCCTAGTAACGGTCGCTATCGCCGAGGGCGAGCTACGACTACCTCACTTGCTCGAGCACTGGCGCGAGCTGCTTCTCGAGCTCGCGCTGGTCGAACGTGAAGTTCGTAACGGTGGCGCGCAGCGTGGCGTCCGAGACCTCGATCTTGAGGCCTTTGGCTGCCGCGATCAGCGCCGGATCGGTGATGGTCGCGAGGTGGCCAGTCGCGATCTGCGCAGCGGCGGCGCGCGCGTCGGCGGCCGATGCGAATCGCGCCGTGATCGTGCCGCTCACCTTGCGATGCCATTCCGCGGGCATTTCCCACGCGTCGAGGAGCACCGTGAGCTCCGGTGCATCGACGCCGGTGAGTACCTTCATGAACGGCAGCCGCGACCACATCGCGACCTTTGCGCCGCGCATCGCGTGGAACGCGGTGATCTGTGTCGCAGACGGCGAAGGAGCGGTCGATGCCGGCGGGCCGCCTTGCTCCGGAATCGCGAGCGTCATGAAGTGCGGATGCCACTTCAGCTGGAACGCGAGTGCTCGGCTCGTGATCGCCGTCGTGTCGCCATCGTCGGTGGCCTTCGCGGCGGGATCCGCACCTGTGAGATAGCCGAGCAAACACTTCGTGAGCTCTGACCGCTGGAAATCACCGGGGTAAAGCATCAGATGAACGTCGCCCGGCCGGACGGCGGTGAAGCTCGCGCTCTGCTCGCCTTTACCAAAGGGGCAATCGACCACGGGGTATTCGCTCCACGACGCCTCGTAGAAGACGGCCACCGAGTCGCCTGGGATCTGAGCCTCGATCGGATCCGACTCGTCAACGGGTGCGACCGAGGCTGGCGGGGTGCCGTTTCTAACTGAAGACGACGGAGTTGCCCCGCCGCACGCGGCCGCGGCGAGCAGGACCACGAGGTTCGATGTCATGTGGGCGACGATAACGCGCTCAGCTTGCGACGCGGACGCGCTCGGCGAGCGATGTGTAACGCCGCTTCGCGTCGACGTTGTTGACCGCGAGCTGGACCGCGCGTCGGCTACCGACGATGACAACGAGGCGCTTGCCGCGCGTCACCGCGGTGTAGAGCAGGCTGCGCTGCAACATCATGTAGTGCTGGGTCACGAGCGGGATGACGACCGCGGCGTACTCCGAGCCCTGCGCCTTGTGGATGCTGACCGCATACGCGTGGACGAGTTGGTCGAGCTCGTTGCGCTCGTACGCGGCGCCGCGGCCGTCGAAATCGACTCGCATCGCGCCGGCTTCGGTGTCGATCGCGTCGATCACGCCGATGTCGCCATTGAATACGTTCTTGTCGTAGTCGTTGCGCAGCTGCATGACCTTGTCGCCCTTGCGAAACGACCGATCACCGCGCACGAGCTCGGGCGTACCGGTCGCGGGGTTGAGCCGGTCTTGCAATGCGCGATTGAGCGCCGCGGTGCCGAGCTCACCGCGATGCATCGGCGCGAGCACTTGGATCTGGCCGATCGCGTCGAAGCCAAACCGCGCCGGGATGCGCTCGGCGACGAGCTCGACGATCGTCGAGCGCGCGGCCTCGAGGTCGTCGCGCGCGATGAAGAAGAAGTCGCTGTCCGGCGCGGCATCGAGATCTGGCAGCTCGCCGCTGTTGATCCGGTGAGCCGACACGACGATCTTGCTCTCCGCCGCCTGGCGAAAGATCTCGGTTAGGCGAATCACCGTCGCGGCATCCGAGGCGATGACATCGGCGAGCACCGCGCCCGGGCCGACCGACGGCAACTGATCGATATCGCCAACGAGCAACAGCTGCGCGTTAGGCGGCAACGCGGCGACGACGGCGTGGAACAGCAGCGCATCGACCATCGAAGCTTCATCGACGACGAGCAGATCGATCTCGAGCGGGTTACCGCCGTTGCGCTGAAACCCACCGGCTTGCGGTTGGAACTCGAGCAGGCGATGGATCGTCATCGCCTCGATGCCGGTGGCCTCGCCGAGTCGTTTCGCGGCGCGCCCGGTCGGAGCGGCGAGCGCTACCTTGCGATGCGCGATGCGTGCGAGATGGACGATCGCCTTGACGATCGTCGTCTTGCCGACGCCGGGACCGCCGGTGATCACGACGCACTTGTCGGTCAGCGCGGCAGCGACCGCCCTGCGCTGTTGGGTCGCGAGCATTACGCCGGTGACCGACTCGAACGCGCCGATCGCGGCCTGGACGTCGAGGGCGAGCGTGCGGCCGGGCGTGCGCGCGAGCTCCGCGAACCGCTCGGCGGCCTCGACTTCGGCGCGATGTAGCTCGGGCAAAGCGCTGCACGGGCCGTGCACCGCGAGCACCTCGCGCACGACCGTGCCGGCGGCGACGAGAGCGCCGAGTCGCGCGGGCAACAACTCGCCGTCGAGTTGCAACAGCTCGGCCGCAGCTTTGACGAGCTCCTCGTCGGGCAAGAACAGGTGACCGTCCTCTGATGCGGTCTCGAGCGCGTGCAATAGACCTGCCTCGAGCCGCGCCGGCGCATCGCGCGCCATTCCGAGCTTCTCGGCGATCGCATCGGCGGTGCGGAACCCGATGCCCCACACCTCGTGCGCGAGCCGATACGGATTGCTCCGCACGACGTTGATCGCGTCCTTGCCGTAGCGCTTGACGATGCGTGCAGCGAACGCGGCCGACACGCCGTGACCGCGCAGGAACACCATGACGTCTTGGACGTGACGGTGCGCGGCGAATGCCTCGGCGAGCTTGCCGGCGCGCATCGCACCGATGCCCGGAACTTCGACCAGCCGCTGCGGCGAACGATCGATGATCTCGAGCGTATCGATCCCGAAGTGGCCGACGAGCCGACGCGCGAGCTCGGGCCCGATGCCGGGGATCAAGCCCGAGCCGAGGAACTTCTCGATCCCGACGATCGTCTCGGGCGCGCGCATCTGATAGGTCGCGACGCGAAACTGCCGACCGTATTTCTTGTCGACGATCCACTGACCGCGGACCCGCAGCGGCAAGCCTTCGGATAACCCGACGAGCTCGCCGACGATCGTGATCGCCGAGTGATCGACGCCGATAAAGCGCGCGACGGTGAACGCGGAATCGTCGCTATGGAAAGCGATCCGTTCGATCGTTCCGTCGAGCGTCACCTCGGCGCTGGGCTCCGCCACCACGCAGCATCTTACGTCCGCGCGCTGCGCCGGGGTAGCTCACTCGTAGGCGTACATCACGATCACGTTGTCGTGCTCGCCGCCCATGATCGCGATGTCGACGGGATCGAACGTGAAGCCCTGCGCTGTGGCGGTGACGTGGTTCAGTCCGGGGATGACGTTGAATCCGACGCCCGACGAGAACGGCACCGTCGTCGCGGACAGCCCGGAGCTCGGTGGTCCAGTCGGGTCGAGATATTCGATCGCCCCGGGCGTGGGCGAGATCTGGACGGTCGCGCCTGGGATCGGCGTGCCGTAGCATTGTGCGATCGTCACCTCGAGGTTGCCCTTCGCGTTGTCCCACGTGATGCCCGCCTCTCCGTAGACCGTGCCCATCGAGCCGTCGCCCCACAGCGGGCTCGGATAGCTGCTGAGGTCCGCGTCGAGCACGACGCCGGTGTACTGATGCGTCGTGAGGTAGTTCGCGTTCGTGAGATCGAGCCGCACCGCGCGCGACACGCCGCCCGCGATCGCGATCGTGTAGTTGCCGTTCGCGTCGCTCATGGCCGTTCCGAGCATCTCGTTCGTGGTCGCGTCGGATGCGGTGACCGCGACGGCCGAAACCGGTGCCGTGTTGTTAGGCGGGCTGGACGCGGTGTAGGTGAATGCCGAGCCGGACAGCGTGAATGGATTCGGTGCGGTTGCGAGCCGCTTGCACGCGCCGAATCGCGCGGCGTCGCTGC
>CAZDGY010000180.1:0-9382 GCA_964504685.1 uncultured Kofleriaceae bacterium
GCTCGCGTTGTTCGTGTTGCTCGCGGTCGGCGGCGGCATCGCGTTGATGATGCGCGGCGACGACCAGCACGCGATCAAGGACGCCGCCGTCGCCGTCGATCGACCAGTCGATGCGGGCAAGCTCGTGATGCTCGAGAAAGACGCGAGCGCGCCGGTCGATGCCGCGGTCGATGCCGCCGAGCTCGTGCCGGTCGACGCGGCGGTCGCGGTCGATGCCGGTCACGGCAAGCGCCCACCGGGCCATCGCGATGCGAGCGTGGTCGCGGTTACGGTCGATGCCGCCGCGCCGCAAGCGGTCGGCAGCGGGTTCATCACGATCCTGCCGCGCGATTCGTCGAGTGTCGACGACGCCACCCTCGACGGCGAGCTCGTCCGGTTGCCGTACAACAAGCACGAGCTGCACGCCGGCCCACACGTCGTGAAGTTCGTGCAGCGGGGCGGGAGCCAGGTCATCGACACCCAGCAGGTCACGATCGAGAATGGCAAAGCTGTGACGGTCCGCGAGCGCTGACTCGGGCACCGCCACGTACCGCCGGCGCAGCCGATTACGGAACGTCGACGTTCCGGTCGCGCCGATTGCGCCTCGATCATCGCGAGCTTAGCGGTTGGCAGAGCGCTTGCTCTACAGCATCTCGTCCAGTCAACGAGGAGTCGATGATGCGCAATCTCAACCAGCTTCCCTTTGCTCTCTTGCTCGCGAGTGCCGCGGTCGCGTGCACCACGCCTTCCACCCAGAGTGCGAGCCAAGTCTCGTCGGATCTCGCGAAGACCAACGGCGGCTACGACACCGCCGACGAAGCGCCGATGTTCGGCGACGAGACCGAGTTCGACGCCGCCGCGATCGAGACCGACACCGCATACACCGACTCGATGGCGCAGGATCCGACGGTGCTCGCGCTGTCGTCGTCGACCACCGCCTCGATCGAAGATGTCATCGTGCTGTGGGGCAAGCTGCCCGGCGATCCGGGCACGACCGACCATCGCGACTGGACCGGCTCGCTGTCGCTGTCGCGCGGCGCGCTCGTCGTCAACCGCACCGTCGCGTTCGAGCCTGCGACCGATCATCTCCTGCCGCGCAGCTCGCCGGCGTCGGTGAGCTTCGCCTCGGTCACCGCCCCGTTCGTCGATGGCCTCGCGCTATCGCTGCTCGATCCGACCCCGGCGTCGACCGATGCGTACACGCTGACCTATACCTCGGCGATCGATCCGACCCAGAGCTACGCGATCGATGTCGCGCAACTCGCTTCGGGCCCGGTCGTCGTCGATGCGGGCGACGGCTACAAGCTGATCGCGGTCGCGCTCCATCGCGACACGTGCCACGGCGGCTTCATGCGCGGTCGGTTCCGCGCGCTCACCGCGAACGTCGGCGTGTACATCGGCATCGTCGTCGATCGCCTCGGCCAACCGATCGGTCACGTCCGCGGCATCTACGGTCACAAGGCCGACGGCAGCCCGGTGATGTTCGGCAAGTTCATCGACCGCGACGGCAAGTTCACCGGCCTCATCGACGGCACGTACGACGCGGGCGACTTCCAAGCGAAGTGGATCGATCGCGCCGGTGACCACGGCCTGATCCACGGTCACTACTTCGAAGGCGCGAGCGCGCAGTCGGGCAACTTCATCGCCCGGTGGGACGAGACCTCCTGCTCGCCCGACTAACGGGCTCCGCGGGGTAGATCGACTAAGCCGCCAGGTCGGCGACCGCGAGCTGCTCGTCGACGATGTGAAACTTGCCCTTGACGTCGCGCGCGACCGTGCCCACGGCGACGACCGGATCGTGAGTGAAGAACAGCCGGCCGCGCCGCTCGAGCAAGTCGCCGAGTAGCGCGGCCTTTTCGTCGATCAGTAGCTCGGGGTAGCGGTCGTAGCCCATCGTGATCGGCAAGTGGACCCACGCCTTGCCCGGGATCAAGTCGGCCGCGAACACGACCGGCCCGGCGGGCATCGCGACCTCGGCGAGTAGCAGCCCCGGCGTATGGCCCGAGCTGCGGTGGAAACGAAAGCCTTCGCCGAGCGTCTCGGACTGGTCGCCGGTGACGAGCTCGAGCCGGCCGGTCGCCACGAGTAGATCAGTCAAGCCCGGGATGAACGATGCGCGGTCGCGAGCATGCGGGGTCATCGCGCGCTGCCACGCTTCGCCGCCGACCACGTAGTGCGCGTTGGGGAACGCGAGGGCGGGCGCTACCCCGGCTTGCCACGCGGTCAGCGCTCCACCGGCGTGGTCGAAGTGGAGATGCGACAGGACGATGACAGCGACGTCGGACGGCTGGATGCCGATCGCGGCGAGCGACGCGAGCAACACGTGCTCTGGTTCGACCACTCCGAACCGCTCGCGCAGCGCCGGCTCGAAGAACGCGCCGATGCCGGTCTCGAACAGCAGGATCCGATCGCCGTCGCGGACGACCATGCAGCGGCATGCGAGCGGGATCCGGTTGTGGTCGTCTGGGGCGATCCAGCGCTCCCACATCGGACGCGGTGCGTTGCCGAACATCGCGCCGCCGTCGAGCCGCTGCGAGTTCCCTAGCACCGAGGTGATAGTTCTCACGCCTTCCGCTTACCACGGCGGTGTACGATGCGCCGCATGAAGCGGGTCCTCTTGGTCTGTGCGATCGCGGCGTGTGCAAACCATCATTCGTCCGGCGACGACACCGCTGGCGCGACGCTCACGATCAGCCCACCGACGAGCGAGCTGATGATCTTGAACGGCGTCGCCGCGACCGAGGATTTCACCGCGACGCTCACGCACGCCGACGGCACGACCGAAGACGTCACCGCGAACACGACGTTCGCGATCGACGCGACCTACGGCGCGTTCTCCGCCGCGACGCTATCGATGACCGTCGCGGGCAAAGCGCAAGTCAACGCGACCGCGCAAGGGGTGACCGGCACGGCCGAGGTCATCGCGCGCCTCAAGTCGGTGCGATTTGGCACCGGCGTCGATCCCAACGCACCGAGCTGGTTCTCGATGCCCGAGGATGCGAGCCACGCGCCTTCGATCGCGTATCCGCCGGTCGGCGTGATCGTGCCGCGCAACCTCGGCGACCTCGACGTCCATTGGATCGACGCATCGAGCGACGATACGTTCGAGGTCTCGCTGGTCAGCGAGTTCGCCGATGTCCGCGCGTACGTGCACGGCGGCAACGGCTTGCCGGATGCGACCGCATCGTGGATCGAGCTGACCGCACAAGAGTGGACCGATGCGGCAGGCGCCGACTCGGCGATCACGATCGACGTGCGCGGCGTCAACAGCGCGAACCCGGTGACCGTCGGCAGTGCGCCGGCGCAGACGATCGCGCTATCGAACGAGCCGCTGCTCGGCGGCCTGTACTACTGGTCGACCGCGTCGGTGAGCGGCGTCTACGGCATCTTTCGCCACGACATGAGCTTGCCCGGGCAGCCCGCCCAGGAATTCATGACGACCGATCAGACCGCCGGGCGTTGTGTCGCCTGCCATGTCCTGTCGAAGGACGGCAAGGAGATGGCGGTGACGTTCGACGGCGGCGGCAAGCCAGCGACGATGGTCGACGTCGCGAGCTCGACGCAACAGCCGGTCAGCGCGTCGTGGAACTTCGGCACGTTCTCGCCGGATGGCACGCAGTTCCTCTCGGTCGAAGCCGGCGTACTCGTCGCGCGCGATTATGCGACGCAAGCAGTGCTCGCGACCGCAGTCTCCGACGGGTGGATCACACATCCCGACCTGTCGCCCGATGGCACCGAGCTCGTCTACGTTCGCCCGACCGTACCGAACTGCGATTGGGCGTTCGGCGGCGGTCAGATCTATACGCGCAGCTACGATCAGACGACGCACGCGTTCGGCGTCGAGAACGTGCTGGTCGCTGATGCGAGCAACAACTACTACCCGTCGTGGTCGCCAGACGGCCAGTGGATCGTGTTCAACAAATCGGCCGACAACTCGGGCAACGGTGCGTACAACAACCCGAGCGCATCGCTGTGGGTGATCGCCGCGAACGGTCAGTCACCCGCGATCGAGCTCGCGGCCGCGAACTCGGCGGCAAATCTCACCAACTCGTGGGGCCGGTGGGCGCCGTTCGCGCAAACCGTCGGCGCCGGCAACGAGCCGATCTACTGGATCACGACGTCGTCGAAGCGCGACTTCGGCACGCGACTCGTCGGTGCGCAGCTGCCGCAGATCTGGATGACCCCGTTCTTCCCGGGGCGCGCCACTACCGGCCAAGACCCGAGCGCGCCTGCGTTCTGGCTGCCGTTCCAAGCGATCGACAGCCGCAACCACATCGCGCAGTGGACGCAGCACGTCGTCGTCGTCCAGTAGCACCGTGCGAGCGCTACTCTGTGCGCTGCTCTCGCTCGCTGGGTGCGCGGCACACGGTCAGCCGATTCTGGAGCTCAGTCGCGGGTGCCTCGGCAATTGCCCGACGTTCACCGTGATGATGTATGCGGATGGCTACGTCGAGTATCACGGTCACGCGCACGTGATTCCGATCGAGCCCGAGCTACGCACCGCTCAGTTCGACGCGGCGAAGCAGGCCGCGATCGCCGACGCATTCACCCACAGCGGCTTCGCTTCGTTCGACAATGGGTCCTTCGCATGCCCCTCGGAGGATCTCGGGTCGCTGATCGAGATCAAGTACCGCGACCATGACGTCAGCTTCTTCGACATGTGCAGCGCCGTGCCGGACGACGCGCGTCTGTTGGTTGGCGAGCTGCTCGACTTGCTCGACCTTCGCGACTGGTGGTCGGGTTACTACCCGAAGCCGCTCCATCTCGAGCCCCGAGAGTAGGCGTAGGAAACGACGTCCTACTTCTTGCCGACCGTCGCGCTGCCGTTGATCTTGTCGGGCGGCGCGAGCGAGAGCTCGTAGACCGAGACACCGGTGCCGGCCGCGACGACGCTACCCGCGATCGCGATCACCCACCACTTGCGGTACCACGGCGTCGGCGGGTCGTAGCGCAGCGGAATCTCGCGCGGCCGATCCGGATCCGCCCACGCGAGCACTTCGTTGCCACCGGCGTCGTACGCGCGGAGATAGACCTCGAGCGACGTCGGCTTCGTGCCGGTGACCGGTGGCAACACGATGCGCGCCTCGCTTCCCGGTGGCCGCAGCGCGACGTCGGCGGCGCGCCACGCGTGCTCGCCGCGCGCTCGGACGAACAGCGTCGCCCGGCGCAGGAACTCTTTCGGATCGGCGATCACGCCGACATCGAGCGGCACCGGATCGCCGACGCGTTGACCGCGCGGCCAGTTGACGTCGAGCGAGGGCACGATCCGGCTTTTCGCCTCGCGCACCTCTTGGAACACGTCGGTCGCCTTCGCCGACATCTTGTAGCTGAGCAGATGGCCCGGATCGAGCGCGAGCATCATGTCGAACGCGGTGCGCGCAGCGGCGGGCTCGTCGACGTAAGCGTGGCGAATGCCTTGCTGCTCCCACAGCGTGACGTTCGCGTCGTGATCGAGCGGGCCATCATGCGCGGCGGCATCGAGCTCGGCCTTCGCCTCGTCGTACTTGAAGTCGTCGAGAGCTTTCTTGCCGGCGGCGATCTTCGCGGCGCCATCTCCGCGCGGCTTGCACGCGGTGGCGTCCCAGAATTGCCCGGCCGGGCAGATCGGCCGCAACGTTACGAGCTTGCCGCCGGTCGTCGCCGCTCCACCACACGCGGCGAGCAAGAACAACGAGAGCGCTCTCACCGAGCTGATCGTATCATCGCGGGCACGGGCTCGCGACGACGTTCCAGGTGAACGACACCGAGCGCAGCACCTTCACGGTGCCGAGGATCGCCTTGTCGGTATCCGTGGTCCGCGCCCCGAACGGATACGCGAACGCGTTGACCGGGAAGCCCTCGTCGCGCAGCGCCGAAATCGACGGCATGATCTCGTCGTTCATGTAGGCATCGAGACCGTGATCTTCGACATACTCCGGGCCGCGCAAGTGCAGCACGGTGTGCGCTTCGATCGCGTTGCCGGCATCGGCGAGCGTGTGGAGCTCCGCGTGCTGGGCATCGGAGAGATAGCGGTAGCGGCTTACGAAGAACGTGACGTGCGCCGCGTACTGCTCGAACAGCGGTAGCGTCGCGACCCAGTCGTCGACCGAGGTGTCGTCGAACGACAGCGCGAGTCCAGGGCCTGCCGGCGTCTCCGGATCGGCGAGGTCCTCGTAGGTGTAGAACGTCAGGCCGCGCTGCTGCGCGCCGGCGAGCACGTACTCGATCGTCGAATCGGGGATCGTGACGGTGGGATGGTGCGCGTAGAGCTCGGCGACCTCGCCTTTGTCGGCGGCGCGATCGAGGGCGGAGTCGATGCTGCCGCTGCCGTTGTCGGTGTCGGCATCGAGATCGACGCCGCAGTGCACCGCGCGGTGGTCCCAGTCGTAAAACGCCCCATCGATCTGACCGATGTCGAGATGACAACCCGTTGCGACCACGAGCAGCGCACATGCTAGGGTCGCGCCGTGCGATCGGCGATCGGAGCCGCGGTCTTGCTCGCGGCGAGCGTCGCGCGCACCGCCACCGCCGGCCCAGCCGACGACATCATCCGTCGACCGCTCACGCTCGACGCGGGCGAGCTCGAGGCCCAGCTCACGCTCGAAGCCGAGCTCGCGGTGCCGCTGCTCCAGCCGTTCGCGATCGCACCGGACGTCTGGTTTGGCGTCACCCAGCGCCTGACGCTCGGCATCATTCATAGCGACCCGAGCCTAGACCGAATTCAGGCGACCGCGAGCTTTTGCGTGAGGCAGAGTGCCCTCGAGTGTGATCGGTTCTACGAGGGCAGCGGCATCGATGCTCGCTACCTCGTCTTCGACAATGGCGAGTTTTCGATCGCGCCCCAAGTCCGCGCGTATGTCCACGGCTTCGATCCGTTCAAGCCCGCGGCGACGTTCGGTGCGATGCTGAAGTACCGCCACCACCAGTTCGCGATCGAGAGCGATCCGTATCTGCGGTTCTCGCTCGCGAACGCGCAGAACGGCAATCGCGGAGGCATCGTCATCCCGCTCTACCTCGAGTGGCAGCCGGCAATGCGCTGGCTCGTGTTCGGCCAGACCGGGTGGGATGCGAACTACGCGGTGATCTCCGACGGCTGGCACGTCCCGTTCGGGCTCGGCGTGACGTGGCGCGCGACGTGCCAGCTCGATGTCGGCGCCGAATTCGGCTTTACGACCGCGCTCGGCCCGCAGAACGACTCGAAGCAGCGCGTCGCGTTCATCACGGTGGCTTGGCGGTCGCGAGCCGACGCCGCCGGCTCGGGCCGGTAGCGAGATACAGCGCGGCGACGCCGATCGATAGCCCGAAGCAACCACCCCACAGCACGCCGTGGCCGGCGTACTCCCAGATCCACGTGCCGAGCTTCGGCGCTGCGATCTGAGCGAGCCCCCACGCGAACACCATCGACGCCTGATAACGGCCGCGCGCGTGCGTTGGGGCGAGCCCGGCGAGCACCGCGGACTTCGTCGGCGAATCGAGGATCTCGCCGGTCGTCCAGATCGCGACCGCAGCGAGATGCGCGAGCGCGATCGGCGCGAGCCCGTGCGCGAGCATGCCGACGCCGAACAGCAGGGACGCTCCAGCGAGCACGCGCGACGCATCGTGTTGCGCACTCCATCGAGATAGCCGCGGTTGGAGCAGCACGATCAGCACGCCGTTGCCGGCCATCACGAAGCCGTACGTCGACGGCGCGAAGCCCTGCCATGTCATGTGCGCCGAGAGCGGCGCGCCGATCTGCAGGATCATGAACGCGCTCGCGAACCCGAGCAGCACGAGCAGCAACAGCTGTGGATCTCGCCACGGCGACTCGGCGGCCACGACCTCGGGATCGCGAGCCGGCGGATTCGCCGGCCGAGTCTCCGGCACGTAGAAAGCGACGATCAGGCCATACGCGGCGGTGGTGGCGGCGTCGAAGTAGAACAACAGCTGAAAGTCGTGGTCGGCGAGCAGGCCGCCGATCGCGGATGCGGCGGCGAACCCGAGGTTGACCGCCCAATACAGGTAGCCGAACGCGACCTGGCGCTTCGCCGGCTCGACGACATCCGACACGATCGCTGCGACCGCCGGCCGGTAGATCTCGCCGATAAAGCCAACCGCGATGACGAGCAGCCGAATCGCGAGCAGATCGCGCGCTTGACCGAGCGCGACCATCGCGATCGACCCGCCGAACAACGAGATCAGCAGCGACGCGCGCCGGCCCACCCGATCCGCGAGCTGGCCGCCGACGATCGACGCGCCGACTTGGCCGATGCCGAACCCCATCGCGACGCCACCGGCCTCGGCCGCGTCGAGGTTGCGCTGCTTCATCAGATAGATCGTCAGCAGCGGCACGATGAAGCCGCCAAGCCGATTGACGAGCGTGCCCCACCACACGAGCCAATACGTGCGCGGCAACTTCGCAGCGCGGAGCTCGGCGAGCACGGTTACACCGCCGCCAGTTGTTCGCCGACGTTAACAACGATCACTGGCCGCCGTCACGGCTGCATCGTAGCAGCTCCGATACGATGCCCACATGCGATCAACGTGGCTTGGGTGGCTCGGTCTCGTGTTGAGCACGCGGCTAACAGCTGCTGCGCCGAAGACGGCTTGTTCGATGGAAAGCCGGCAAGTCGACGGCGGCCCGATCATGTACACGACGAGCTACCTCGTCGATGACAGCGGTCTCCTCGTCGAGGAGCAAGTTCGGGTTGGCGCCGAGCTAACGATCCGGACGACTTACAAGCGCGACGCAAGCCACCGCGTGATCGAGAAGTGTACGTTCCAGATCACCGGCAAGACGGAAACGCCAGACGGCTGCGCGAAGCAACATTACCAAGGCACCGACACCCTCGAAGACACCAACGAGGAAGTCGCCGCCAGTGGCAAGGTCGCGGCGAGAACGCGCTTCAAGTACGATGCGAGCGGGCGCGAGATCGAGCGCACCTTGAGCCTCGCCGATGGCAAGTCGAGCCTGCAGACTCGCACGTACGACGCGGTCGGCCGTCTCGACACGATCAAGATCGAGGACCCGCTGTCCGGTCTGACGTTCATTCGCCATGTCTATGCGAAGGACGGCGCGCTCACGCGAGAGACGGTCGAGGGGCCGGACGGCGACAACAACAAGCTCAAGGTGTTTGTGGTGCGCACCTATCCCAAGCCGTGCAAGCTGCAGATCCTGCTCGATGCCGATTAGCGGGTGCGGCGAGTTACGTCGCGGCGGCGGTGAGCGGCGCTTGTTCGCGGGTCTGTAAGAACCGCAGGGCCGGGAAGTCTTGCTTCGCCCGGTTGAGCTGCCAATCGTTGCGCGCGAGGAACACGGTCGCGCCGGAGTGATCCTCGGCGACGTTGTCGCGGTTCTGGTCCGCGAACTTCTTGATCAGCTTCGGATCGTCAGCGTCGACCCAGCGCGCGACCTCGAACGACGTCGCCTCGAAGTGGCAGGGCAGGT
>CAZDGY010000181.1:0-9381 GCA_964504685.1 uncultured Kofleriaceae bacterium
GGCCTCGCATCCGGGGCCATCTCGCGAGGCGACGCCGGGGTTCGGTCGGCACTCGGACCTGTGGATCGCGACGAGCGATGGACAGCACTTCTACCCGATCACGCAGGGACCACGAAGTGACGACTACGGTGTCCTGCATCCGCATTTCTCCGCGGACGGCAAGCTCCTGTCGTGGAGCGAGATGTACGGCGCGCCCGAGACCTTCACGCACAAGGGTGGCGGCGGCTACTGGCGACTGAAGGTGGCGGACTTCGCGATCGATCCGGCCGGTAAGCCGGCGCTGACCAACGTGCGCAGCTACGAGCCCGCCGGGAAGGCGCTGTACGAAAACCACGGCTTCTCGACCGACGGCACGCAGCTCTTGTTCAGCAGCAACTACGAAGCCACGAAGATGTTCCAGTTCAACGCCGAGAGTATCTACAGCCTCGAGCTCGCGACCGGTCGCGTCGTCAAGCTCACCGCGGACGGATACAACGAGCACTCGATCGTCTCGCCGAACGGACGCAAGGTGGTCTGGATGTCGAGCCACGGCAACGCCAACCGCGGCACCGATTACTGGCTGATGAACCTCGACGGCACCGACAAGATCCGGTTGACCAACTTCAACGATCCGGACAATCCGCTGAGCCACGGCGACCGCCTCATCTGCGCGGACAGCGACTGGAGCGCCGACGCACGGCACCTGGTCGGCTACGTCCAGACGAGCCTGTTCCACCAGCGTGGGATGGTGATCATGATCGACTTCAGCGACGAGATCGCGCACGCGGCGGGCGCGGTGGACCCGTGAACGCAGCGATCGGCTTGCTGACGGTCATCACCCAGCGGGAATGGGGTCGGCAAGTCGAACGTCTATCGAGCACGCACTCCGGTCGCTCGTGCCAAAGAGCCCATTCAGCTCGTCGTCTGGCAGCTCAGAGAGGTGATGCTCGATGAAAAGTACGATCGATTCCCGATCCGCGACGTGGCTGGTCATGTCTAGCGACAGCGGACGGCCGCCGACAACGACCTCGCCTCTCCAGGGCACCCGTCCGCGGAATCGACCGTGCCGAAGTACGCGCGCTCCATGGTTCGATTGCTCGGCGAGCCGTTAGGGCTTACCGGGGCGCGACCTGCCCATGTGGAAGGCGCCGCTGTGATGTGCGGGAAACGCAAGGTTCTTCAAGACGCCCTCGACACATGCGTTCGTCTCGGGCGAACCGATCGACGCGTGTGCGACAGTGACCGCACCGGAGTCTGCGATCTCGAGGTCGATCGCGAACGTCGCCCGGATGTCGACAGGCTTTGACTTCGCAAGGCACGCGTTGATCTGCGGCATCGCAGCCAAGAACACAGGCTGTCGGGGGTCAGCCACAAATGCCCCGGTCGCGTCTCGCGCGCAAGCGTCGATCGGTGCGGCTACCGGATTCGCATCCAGGAGAGCGCACGTCTTGTCCTTCGCCTCGCGACTATCGGCGGCGTTCTGTGCCGCGCGCCACGCCAGCCACCACGCGCGCCAATCGTCGGGGTGCGCGGCGGTGAGACTGCGCGCGACCTCGGGCGCGACCGACCGCTGACCGACTGCGACGATCAGGTTCGCGATCACATTCGTCGGGTCCAACGAGAGCGACTTCGTGATCTCCGACGGAGGACCAGCATCCGGCGTGAACAGGTACCGCAACAGCCCTTTCGCCGCTAACACGTCAGCCTCCGCAATCGGCCGCTCGCTCACAGCCCAGTCGTGGAGCGCGATCCTGTACTTCAGGACCTTGATCTTGCCGTAATGGACCCATGTCGCGAGCTCGTGGTCGAGCTTCTCCGGTGGAAGCTCGGGAAACACCGCCGGCCACAGCGCCGCTTGCTCGCCGGCGGGAGTCTGGACCAACCGATCCATGTACGTCGCGAGCTCTGCGGGGTGCTCGTTCAGCAAGTAGGTCACGAGTGCCCATGTGGTCGCGTAAAACCGATCGTCCTTACATTCGTTGCGCTCGCATGCAAATAGCTCGCGCGATGGAGTCAGGCCGTTGTCGTGCAGCTGGCGCAGTCGATTGTCGAGCGGGACTCCCACGTCCACGGTGGCATGGTTCTCGTCGAGGCGAACTGTTTCGAAATAGCCGGCTAGGCCCTCGGCAAACCATGCGGGCTGGTTTGCGATCACGTTGAACGAGATGACGTGGGTGAGCTCGTGCGTGACAATCCGCCGATCGTGATCCAATGACGACGCAGCGAGCACGATCACCGGCTCGTACACCACCGTGCGCCCGGACCACGCGTGCGCGATGAACTGAGGCGGGACGTATTGATGAACCTCGTCGAGGTCATCGAACGCGACCACGAGGCTCCTACCTTTGACTGGCTTGTTGAAGAACGAGACGCCGAGGACCACCTGGCGCAGGTTCTCCATGGTCTGGACGAGCACGTGTGCGCGCGCAGGCGATGTATTCGTCCAGATCTCGAAGTGCTCGCTGGTCAGTTCTCGCCACGGCGCTTCGGCCTTGTCCGGCGCGGACGCGGTAGCTCCTTGCGGGCCGCCACACGCCGCGATCGCACACACGACGAGTCCCACCACCCACGACCTGTTCGACAACACGCGCGCGACTATAACTGGATCGATCCGGTTTCACCTCGCGAGCTGCAGAGACAAACGTCGCGAAGCTACCGTCCTCGATATCATCCGTAACGACATCGAGAATTCGACCACGAGTCAGGTCGGGGGCAGCCAACGCGGTGCCGTCGTTGCCGGATCACAGCCACCGCGCGCGAGCTCGCTTTGCGCGCACGAGAGCCGGTCGGACCTTCCGCTCGTCGTCGGAGACGTGAGGTCACGGCCTGTGAAGCGGCCGCATGAAATGCTCTGCGCACGCAACGAACGCGCGGATAGTGCGTTCGCCGCGGTATAGGTCGTCGACGGCGACTTGAAACCGCTTGCCGCGAACGCGCCAGACAGGCCATGCCGCGCTCGCACGCATTACGCGCCGCATCTCGGCCGCAGCGTCGTTGTGTATCGACGAAGCTCTCGACGTGTTCCCAGATTTCGCACTTGCACCCACGCAAGACCTGCGTGATACGTATAGACATGCGGGTCGTGGTTGTGGTTGGTTTTCTTGTCGCTTGTCACAGCAATCATCTCGCGACGGGAGATGCGCCGGGGTCGGGTGACGGCGATGCGGCGGCGGTGGACGGCGCGCCGGCGCGCGGGACGATCACCGTCACCGTGTACGGCGACTACGGCGATCGAGGTCCCGGCGAACTCGTGCCGGGTGCCGACGTCTACTTCGTCGAGCCCGACAGCACGACCACGCACGTCAGGACAGGTGCCGACGGTGTCGCGACGGCGCAAGAGCCAAACAACACGACGATCTGGATCGTTCATCACGATGGATCGACGTCGTACGGCATCGAGACCTATGAAGGCGCGCAGATCGGAGACTCGATCATCGCCGGCGATCCGACCTCGCCCGGACCGGATACCGTCCTGGGCTCCGCCTACGTGGCGTTTCCGTCGTACAGCGACGCGGCCGAGTACACGCTCGCGCTGTCGTGCACGTCGGGGACTTCGGGGAGCGTGTCGCCGCTGGCCGGGAACTTCGTCGGGTGCACGCAGGAGAACGCGGCCAATGCGGTCGTGTGGGCGACGGACTCGATGGGAAATCTCGGCTACACGTCGGCCACCGGCGTCGATCTCACCCAGCACACATCCGCCGGCACCGCGCTCTCGCTACCCGCGTTCCAGCCTGGAGCAACGCTCGGCGTCACGGTCACAAACCTGCCATCGGCGCTGGGCGAGAGCAGCGCCGATCTCTTCGCGCGTTACACGATGGGGACGGATCCGACAAATCTCGAGGTGATCTTGCTGAGCGAAGAAACGCTCACCGACACGATGACGTCCTCGGCTCCAATCGCGCCGTTCGGCGATCACACGCGCGTGAACGGTCCCGTATACCTCGGCGCGAACGAGTACACGATCAACTACGACGGCACGACCCCCGCCCTGCTCTCTAGCGTGACGATCGATGCGAGCACGATGGTCCACCCCGCGAAAGGCTGGAGCTACGACTCCGCCACGACCTCGATCACATGGACTCAGGAATCGATCGGCGTCGATCCGACCGTCGTGCAATCGGTGCTCGCATGGAACGGCGGAAACCTGGTCACGTGGGAGCTCACCGCCCCGTACTCCGGCAGTGCGTCGCTCGCGTTGCCGACGTTTCCGTCAGATCTGCTCAGCCTGATGTACGTGCCAAGCGACGCCGTGACGAAACAGGTCGATCTGAGCGCGTACACGGGCAAGACCTATCACGACATCCTGCTCCGCCAGGCCGATGATGCGCCGAGCTGGGAGGTCGGTGTCGGCCCGTGATGCGCACGCTATTCCTGATCGCAGCGGCGGCCGGCAACGCCGCGTGCAGCCATCATGGAGCCCCACTCGCGGCCGACGCCAGCGTGGACGCGCCGGTGCCGGTCGATGCCGCGATCGATGCGGTCGCGCCGCCCGACGCGCCGAGCCCGTACACGATCTCGATCGGCGCGCCGCATGTCGTTGCCGACGCGCTGATCTCGCGCTCGGTGACGATCACCGGAACCCCCGGCGACCAGGTCCAGCTCGCGATCGCGCGCCCTGCGATGGGAGCACCGACCGGCTCGCTAACGCCGACAACGGTCCAGCTGGACGGGTCGGGCAACGGATCGGCCTCGTACATGCCGTGCACCGACGTCACCGCCGACTGCGTCGGCCCCGCGATGCTCACTCTCGCACTCGCGAGCGCACCCGACGTGATCGTCGCGCACGACGCCATCACGCTCGACACGCCTGCCGATGTCGGTGAGGTCGCGCCGTGCATGACGACCGGCAACGTCTTGTACCTGCACGGCAACGACGACATCGAAAACGGCGTCCTGCAGACCGGATCGAGCGTGTCGTGGACCGCGGTGACGACGCCGGATCAAGTCGAGTTCGACCTCTCGGTGGCCCCCGGCCGCGCGGTGTTCTCGCTCTTCAACGTGGCCGCGCCGCTCGTGCCAGGCGTGTACAGCAACGCCCAGCGCGCCGACTTCGCGCAAACCGGGCACCCGGGGCTGGAGATCAGCGCCGGTTGCAATGCGCTCGACGGCCGATTTCAGATCTACGACTACACCGCCGATCCTGTGATCGGCACGTTGTACTCGGCGACGATCAGCTTCGAGCAGGTGTGCGACGGCATGCCGGGTGTGATCGAAGGTTGCGTCCACTACGAGGCGCAAGCGACGACTCCGACGTCGCCGCCACCGCCCGATCCGACGATGGTGTCGGTCCAGGTCTTCGCCACGACCAACGACGGAACCTACGATTCGACTGCGAGCGCGATCTTCACGGACTCGACCGGCGCGGTGGTGCTCGACACGCAGGTCGACCAGTACGGCGAGGCCGAAGTCGCGCTTCCCAGCGGTGGCTCGCTCACCACGATCCAGCACGTCGGCGGGTACGAGTACATCCATTCGTATCGAAGCCTCGTCACCGGAGACCACGTCGTCGTCAATCACCCGTCCGCGAAGAGCGGCGCGGCGGATCTGATGGTCGCGACGTTCACGCCGCCGGTCGACGCGAACGGCGCGCCCGCCAGCAGCATCAGCGTCTCGACCCCGTGCGGTGGCGGAGGTTGGTCGCCGGGCACCGGTCCCCTCAGCGCCGAGCTGCCGTTCTACGACGGCTGTCGTACGTCGACGTTCGACATGTTGACGACGGTCGCGTTCTCCGACGGCCAACCGCAGGAGTTCCTGTGGCAGACAGACCTTGCGCACGTCGCGAACGGAAACGTCGAGGTCGGCACGGGCTGGCTGCAGATGGCCTGGGCGATCGTCAAGCTCGTGAACGTCCCTGCCACCTCGCCCGCGCTTGACGCGACGTGGTCGTTGCTGATCGGCGCGACTCCGGTGCAGACCGGGAGCCAGCGCATCGAGTCGCCGATCGCGGGCAACCAAGAAGTGGCGATTCCTTATCCGCCGGACGCAGGAGATGGCACCGTTGTGACTGTCGATACGTTCACCAGCCTGCTCAGCTCCGAATCGCGAACGATTGTCGAGAGTGGCGCGCCGCGTGCGGTCACCGTCGATTTCTCGACGCAGCCGATCCCACTGATTTCGGCGGTCCAGATCGACGCGACCGGCGCATCGTGGACCGAGACGTCGGGCGGTTCAGCGGATGTGCGCACCGTGATCTGGTGCGGCACTCTTCACACCGGCGCTCGCGTGATCTGGACGCTCGAGGAGCCGTACGACGGTCAGCCGAGCACCGCGTTGCCCACGCTACCCGCGGCTCACTCGGCGGAGGATCCGACCGTGGATCCGGGGGGAACGCAGTATGGAGCCGACGTGTTCTATGTCGACTACGACGTGGTTTCGGGGTTCACGCTCGCACCGCCGAGCGGGCCGTACAGCTCGCATTCGTCCGCCGCACAAACCTACAGCATGTTGTTCGCGTTCTGACATGCGATGCGGATCAGCCATCGTCGCGGTGCTGCTGGCGGGCGCCTGCCACGGCGGAACTTCGCCCACGACGCCCGACGCATCACTGGCCGATGCCGCATCGGCCGACGTGCCCGTCGACGCGCCCCCATCCTCATTCTCGTTCGTGCCGACCTCGCTCGATTTTGGATACGTCCCGCCGGGGACCAATAGCGCGCCTATGCCGCTGGCGGTGGTCAACAACACGAGCGCCGACATCCCGGACTTCTCGCTCGTGCTCTCGGGCGACGACACGATCGAGCTCATCACGACGCAGACCACCTGCACCTCCACGCTGAGCGTGGACGGTTGCACGCTGGAGTTGAGCTTCCAGCCTCGAAGCGTCGGCGATCACATGATGGAGATCACCGCGATGGCGCCGAGCCAGATCTCCGCGACCGCATCGATCCACGCGTCCGGGGGCACACCGCCCCCCGGGTTCGGCACCGCGGCCTCGTACCTCGACTTCGGCACCGTTATCGTCGGCAACAGCTACGGCCAGGTCGTCACGTACGAGAACTCGGGCACCACGACGTTGCCGCCGGTCTCGTTCATGTTCGCCGGCGAGTCACCGGATCAATATCACCTCGAGGACGACCATTGCACCGGCCTGCAGCTGGCTCCGCGCGGCACGTGCACCGTCGTGGTCGTTTACACGCCGACGGCGTGGATGACACCCGGCGCCGCCATTCTGTACGGCACCGCGGACAATACGTCCGAGCTCGATCTCCGCGCCGTGGCCGGCGCCGCGACCAGCCTGTCGGTCTCGCCGCCGAGCTACGACTTCGGCTCGGTCGGTCCAGCGGCGAGCGCGAACATTCCGTTCACCATCACCAACACGGGCACCGTGGCGGCGACCGGGTTCGCGGACACGATCAACAACTCGCAGTTCTCGGTGACGTCGACGACGTGCACGACCCTCGCGCCGGGCGATACCTGCGTGATGAACGTGCAGCTCGCGCCGACTGCCACCGGCCCCGACGACGGTGGCATGACCGTCTACGGCACGAACGCGTCGAACGCCAAGACCGACTTCGAGGCGATCGCGATCCCAGCCGAGGGAGTGATCCTCGATACGTGGAGTCACGACTTCGGGACCGTCGAAGCCGGCACCATCGGAACCAACTACACGTTCACCGTGACCAACGTCGGCACGACGGCGACCCCGATCGCGCTCAGCCTCGACGACGATCCGACGGCATTCGCGATTGCACAGGACAACTGCTCCGCGACGTCGCTCGCGCCCGGCGATACGTGCACGTTCGAGATCGAATTCACTCCGATGATCGGCGGCACCCACTTCGGGCGCGTTCACGCGACGAGCGCGAGCAACGATGCGATCGCCGACCTTACGGGGACTGCGACTCCGGGAGACATGCCGCTCGCCATCGACCCCGCCGACTACAACTACACGACGATCGCGATCGGAGTGATTGCCAGCCAGGGATTTCTCGTGACGAACGAGGGTGGCGTGGCGAAGGTCCCGACGATGTCGCTCACCGGCAGCGACGCCGATGAATTCGTGATGATGAACGACACGTGCACGGGCACGTCGCTCGGATCCGGTGCGTCGTGCACGATCGATGTCTGGTACATCCCCGCGTCGGTCGGCACGAAGTCGGCCGGCCTGCAGGCGACCTGGGCGACCGGCTCGACGACCGCCACGCTGGAAGCAGGGGCATTCGAGGATTCGAACGCGTTCGTGACCTCCGATCCGCCGACGTACGACTTCGGCGCGGTCACGGTCGGAAACTCTGCGAGCTTCACGTTGCCGTTCACGAACCACGGCGCCGCCACGTCACCGGCAATAGCCTTTCTGATCGGCGGGATCAACTACATGGAATTCTCGTTGACGTCGGACAACTGCACCGGAGTCGTGCTGGCGAACGGCGACACGTGCACGGTGTCGGTCGTGTTCACGCCGATGTCGACGGGGACCAAGCACGGGGAGCTCGTGGTTACCGTCGGTGACGGCTTCACGGCGTTTCTCACTGGAACGGGCGAGTAAGACGCGCGATCGTCGCGGTACGCGGACCAGTCAATGCAGCCCCCTAGCGCGCGAGGACTTCGTCGCGGAGCGCGACCGCCTGCTCGTTCGGGATCATCACGTCGTCGATCCAGTGCTCGATCGATGTCACGCGTCCGGTGGTTCCAACGAGCAACGACTCACATCGAAAACGAACGAGGACGCGACCGTCTTTGAGGGTCCAGCGGGCGGTCTCGACTTCGTTCACGCGAGGTAGTGCGACCATGCCCGAAACGGTAACTGGTCGCTCTGACGCTGCTGCACACGAGCCGCGGGATGTTGCTCTCGCGGCAGTGGAAATTCGGTGAAAAACGTTTTCGAAATCGTCTAAGTCCGTGGAGGTTTGGGGGATCGAACCCCAGACCCTCGGCTTGCAAAGCCGATGCTATCCCACTGAGCTAAACCCCCGGTGGACGTGAGCAGTATCCGGTGTGTCACGCGTCTGTCAATACACGGGAGCGCTGGCTCCCAGGACTTCGCCCCGCTCCGACGACGATTCGGCCGCCCACCGCACAGGGGTGATCGCCGACCTGAAGAATTGGCGTAGGCTCCCGCCGTGCGCTTCCTCGTGTGCCTTGCCCTCGCCGCGTGTAGTGCCGATCACGGAACCACCACGCACACGCCCGACGCGCCACCGGTCGTGCCACCCGACGCGGACCTGAACTTTTGCGACGCGCCGGCGAATTCGAGCCACGTCTCGATCAAGATCGGCGGCGTCACGACCGGGTTCACGAGCGTCCACGCCGGCGGCACGCTGAACAGCGGTCCGGTCGCGCCGGTGGTGCCCCTCGATAGTGCCGCGATGACGCTGAGGCTGCTGTTCGTCGACGACGATCACTTGCCGCAAGACATGGCGTTCGCGTGCTTCGCGTCGCCGAACAGCCAGTGCGCGCTCGAGG
>CAZDGY010000182.1:0-4188 GCA_964504685.1 uncultured Kofleriaceae bacterium
CGGCTTTGCTACACGCCTCACGCGCGACCGCGAGCAACGGCGAGCCCGATTCGCCGTCGAGCACGCCGACCGCCGGCGCGACCTCGATACCGGCGATCACCTTCGGCATCGCATACTCGCGCGCGCCGAGAAACGGCGAGCGGCCGACCATGTCGAGGTTGATCACCGCTGCGCAATGCTCCGCTGGTTGCGGCAGATGACCGGCGAGCCACTTCGATCCGAGCAAGCCGACCTCTTCTCCGCCGAAGCCGACGAACAACACGCCGCCGCGCAGTTGCTCGCTCGCGGCGAGTGCGGTCGCGACGCCGAGCATCGCCGCGACGCCCGACGCGTTGTCGTCGGCGCCCGGATACAGCTGGCCGCGGTCGTCGACCCCGAGATGATCGACGTGCGCGCCGACCAAGATCCACGGCGCGGTCGGATCGCGCCCCGGCAACCAGCCAATGACGTTTGCGGTGTGCTGGTCCGGTCCCATCGGCACGCGCTGGAGCCAGCCGCCTGCGTCACCCTCCGCGACCAGCCCGATCTTGCCGAAGCGCTCGGCGAGCCATGCATCGGCGTCGGCCTCGCCTCGACTGCCCGCGCGCCGACCCTCGCGTGCCGGATCGGCGAGCCAAGCGATGTCGGCGACAAGCGCGCGCGTCGTCGGCAGCCACGCTTGACCATGACGGGCGGGTTTCGGCGCGGGCGCGGTGATCGCCGGCGGCTCCACCGGTAGTGGCGCCGGGCCGCACGCAGCGACGATCCAGATCGCGAGAGTTGCGCGCAGCATCGTTCGTCGATCGTACGCCAACCGAGCTCAGAGCGCGGTGGTGGCGCGAGCGCTCGCCCAAGCGCCGCCCGCGACGAGCTTCTGGCCCCGGCTGATCAGCACCTCGTCGAGCGCGCCCGCGAACGCCGCGCCGAGCGCTTCGGCGAGCTCGGCCGCGGTCGCGAATCGATCCGCGCGGTCTTTCGCGAGCCCGATCGCGAGCACGAGATCGATGTCGGCGGGGATCACCGCGAGCGAAGTCGGCCGCCGCGGCGCGGTATGGACGACGCGATACAACGTCTGAGCGATCTCGCCGCCCGAGTACGGTGGGTGGCCGGTCAACACGCGATACGCAATAGCCGCAAGCGCGTAGAGATCTGTGCGGTGATCGACGGTGCCACCCGCCGCTTGCTCCGGTGCCATGTACGCCGGCGTGCCGACGATGTGCCCCGCGGTCAACGTGTCGCTCGCATCGGCGAGACGCGAGACGCCAAAGTCGAGCACCTTCCACGTCGTGCCGTTCAAGAACAAATTCTGCGGCTTCAGATCGCGATGGATGATGCCGGCCGCGCCCGCCGCGGTAATGCCGGCGCCGACTTGCACGACCAGATCGAGCACTCGATCGTGAGACATCGACTTCTTCGCGCGCAGCATCGCGCCGAGATCGCGGCCTCGCAGTCGCTCCATCACGAGATGCGGCAATGGCATCTCGCCGACCTCGAGCACTCGCACGACATTCGGCGAGCTGATCGTCGCCGCGGTGCGCAGCTCGCGCAGAAATCGCTCGATGTGTTGCGGGTTGCCGAGGGACGCTTGCGACAGCATCTTGACCGCAACCGGCTGACTCGTACGCTCGTCGATTCCTTCGTACACCTCGCCCATCGCGCCACGCCCGATCAGGTCGCCGAGCTTGTAGTGACCGATCGTTTGGTCGGTGAATCGTCCGCGACCGCTGCCAACCGCGCGCCGCAGCTCTTCGCGCGCTTCTTCCAACAACGCCTCGCGTTGCGCGACCGCTCGCACCGCGCGCTGCAGCTCGTCGAGTGCGGCCAACGACGACCTGCGAGACGCGCGCGCGATCACGAACGTGCCGAGCAGCACCGATTGGACGAGCGCTTGCGCGATGATCTGATCGCGCGTCGATAGATTGCCGGCACCGACGATGCCGGGTTCGGGGATCACGCCGAAGATCACGAGACCACTCGTCACCGCTTGGACGATCGCGCACGTCAGGTACATCGCCGCGGAGAGCGCGAAGTTCGCGCCGGTCCCGATGAAGTAGATGCCGAGCACGAGCAGGATCGGCGCAGGCGAGAACGCGCCGAAGAACGGAATCGCCGCACACACACCGATCGCCGGCACGTACCACCCGATCGCGGCGCCGATGCCGTCGTGGAACGTCGCGGGGTCGCGCGTGCGATAGAATAGGTAGCCCAGTCCGGAGACGCCGGTCGCGATCGAGATCAACAAGATCCGCGTCGGGATCGGCTGGCCCGGCAACACCAACGCGGCGGCGGCACCGACGATCGCGAGCAGCGTGCCGACGTAGCAGAACTTGCGTGTTCCCTCGATCTCAGCGTGCGCGAGCGCTTCGAGTGGCGACGCGACCGACGTCGCGGTCGACCGACCGGGCTCGCTACCTGGGGTCGTCCCTTGCACCGGCGGTGGCTGCGCCTCGGCGCTCTTGTTACTCGGGCGGTCGAGCTCGGTGAGCACCGACGTCTCGCCCTCGAGCTCCTCCTCCATCGCAAACAGGATAGCGAACAACGCGAACGGCCGCGACTTCCGATTCGGCCCCGATTACGACGGTTGCCGCCAGCTCGGTAGAAAACTGAACGGATCGGTGCGTTGCGCCTCATCGTACGAAACGCCGCTCGCTGCGAGGCGTCTCTGTAGCTCGCCCGCCTGGCACGCCTGCAGCGTATCGGTGCAGCCGCCGAGCAACTCGCCGCCGACGAACACCTGCGGGATCGTCGTCACCGAAGTCTTCGCTTGAAGCGCCGCGCGAATTTTCCCGCCGCGATTGCCCTCTTGGTACTTCACCGAGTCGAGGTCGACCGTGAGGTACGGGATCTTGTAGCGCGCGAACATGTTGCGCACCGCCCAGCAGAACTCGCACCATTCGAACGAGAACATCACGACCGGCTGCGCGCGATCGTTGACGACTTGTTCGACAAACGCGACCGCGTCCGCCTCGACCGGAACGGCAGCGTTCACGACCGGCCGGCTCGGCGCTGGCGCTGGCGCTGGCGCCGCGACATCGAAGCGATAGTTCGGCGTCGACCGCGCGATCTCGAGCTCGGCGTCGGTCATGTCGGCCGGCACATCGGCGAACAACGGCGTGCTGAGATAGCGCTCGCCGGTATCGGGCAACATGCACAGGATGTTCGAGCCCGCCGGCGCCGACTTGGCAACCGTGAGCGCAGCCGCGAGCGTGGCGCCGCCGGTGATGCCGGTGAAGATGCCTTCCTTCGTCGCGAGATCGCGCGAGCAACGCAGCGACTCCGCGCCATCGACCGCGATGATCTGATCGACCAGCTTCAGCGCGATCGCGCTCTCGACGATCGACGGGATGAAGTCCGGGCTCCAGCCCTGCATCAGGTGCGGCCGGAACAACGGGTGACTGCCGGCCGGCGAGCCGTCTGCGGTGCGCGCTTGCGGAATACCGCTGCCGAGCACCGGCGAGTTGTCGGGCTCGCACGCGATGATCTTGGTTTCAGGTCGCTGTTCGCGCAGCACGCGCGCGACGCCCTTCAACGTGCCGCCGGTGCCGGTGCCGGTGACGAAGTAGTCGAGCCGTTCGCCGTCGAACGCGTCGAGGATCTCGGGTGCGGTCGTGCGCGAATGCGTGTCGGGGTTCGCTTCGTTGGCGAATTGGCGGCACAGGAACCAGCCGTGGGTCTCGGCGAGCTCGATCGCCTTTGCGAGCATGCCGGTGCCCTTCGCCGCCGCGGGCGTGAGCACGACTTTCGCGCCGAGGAACCGCATCATCCTGCGGCGCTCGACGCTGAAGTTCTCCGCCATCACGATGACGAGCGGATAACCCTTCTGCGCGCACACCATCGCGAGGCCGATACCGGTGTTGCCGCTGGTCGCTTCGATCACCGTCTGCCCGGGCCGCAGCGCGCCGGTGCGCTCTGCATCCTCGATCACGCCGAGCGCGAGTCGATCTTTGACCGAGCCCATCGGGTTAAACGCCTCGACCTTGACGTACAGGTTGACGTGCGCTGGCGCGAGCTTGTTGATCCGCACGACCGGCGTGTGACCGATCGTCGCGAGGATGTTCTCGAATTTCTTGCCCATGGGCCGACCTCGCCGTTGCGTACCATCGATCTAACCGCGCTGCCATTCGGCAGCGCTGCTGGCCGTGCGCAGGTCCCGGCCATCGATCTAACCGCGCTGCCATTCGGCAGCGCTGCTGGCCGTGCGCAGGTCCC
>CAZDGY010000182.1:4288-9354 GCA_964504685.1 uncultured Kofleriaceae bacterium
GGCCATCGATCAGCGGCAACGTGGTTTGCTTACATCACGCTGACACGGCTCGCGCTACAACGAGGTGTGCGTTGGACGATCGCGCTGTTGCTGGTATGGCTCGCGGGCCAAGCGCACGCGGACCCACGCGTCGTCGACGAGGCCGGCCACCCGGTTGCGAAAGCGAAGATCACCTGGGTCGGCGGCATGGCCGACCAAGGCGTGGATTGGCCGTGTGCGCCCGACGAGGTCGTCCGCGCCGATTACCGGCCCAGCGGCACGATCATCAGCGATGCGCACGGCCACTACGCACCACCCCACGCCGAGCCCGCGTGGCCGACCATCGGGTTGCGAGCGATCGCGCCGAATGGCTCGGTGGGGTTCGCGACCACGGCTGGCGTGATCACGGTCCATCCATCGGCGACGCTCACCGTGAAACCGACGTGCGACGGGCCGTGCGGCGACATCACGGTCGGCGCGACGATCGAGACCGCGGACCAAGGCCGATGCACGCTGTGGCTCATCCACCGCGACGAGGTTGTCGTGCGCGGCGTACCGCGCGGCAAGCTCACGCTCCAGGTCCACGCGCGGGTCGACGGACCCGACGAGCGCGCAGTCGCCATCACGCAGCCGATCGATCGCGATGTCGTGATCAGCAACGCGCTTCCGCCGATCGCCGGTCCCTATACCGTGCGCGGCCAGATCACGCTCGACGGTAAGGTTCCTCCGGACTACGACACGCGGATCTCCGCCCGCTGCGGCGCGTTGCTCGATCGCCAAGGCGAGGTCACGCAGGGGCGGTTCGTGATCACCGGGTTGCCCGCCGGATCGTGCAAGCTCGTCGGCAAGATGATCACGGCAGGTGATCAAGCCGAAGTCGTGCTCGATCCATCGCGACCGGGTGCACCGGTCCTCGCGTTGCACCCTCCCGCGCCGCCGTAGGGACGTACTCGACGCGATCGCCTCGCGCGGGGTACGATGTCCAAAATGGGAAAGGCACTCGCCCTGGTGTGGTGCCTCGTCGCGACAGGTTGCGGACGCATCGGGTTCGAGATCGCCGGGACGGGCGACGCAGAGACCGGCGGCGACGGCCCCGGCAACGGCCCCGGCATCGATGCCGCTGCCGGACCGAGCTGCTCGGGCGTTCCGGCGACCTGCGGTCCGTCAGGAACGTTGCCTTGCTGCGGGAGTCCACTTGTTCCGGGCGGGACGTTTTATCGCGGCTACGACGTCGGCGCCGACGCGGCGTTCTCCGACATGACGAACCCGGCGACGGTGAGCGACTTCCGCCTCGACACGTTCGAGGTCACGGTCGGTCGCTTTCGCCAGTTCGTGAATGCCGGAATGGGTACGGCGCAGAACCCGCCGGCCCCCGGCGCGGGCGCTCATCTGCAGATCCCGAACAGCGGCTGGAGTGCGTCGTTCGACGCGAGTCTCGACCCGGATACCCCCACGCTCGTCACAGAGCTGAGTTGCAACGCTGGAATCGATACCTGGACCGCCGACCCCGGTCCCAACGAGGCGTTACCGATCGTGTGCGTGACCTGGTACGAGGCGATGGCGTTCTGCGCCTGGGACGGCGGCTACCTGCCGAGCGAAGCGGAATGGAACTACGCGGCCGCCGGCGGCAGCGAGCAGCGTGCTTATCCGTGGTCGAGTCCGCCGAGCTCGCTCGCGCTGGATTGCTCGTACGCGAACTACAACACCGGCTCGTGCAACCCGCCGTTAGAGACCGTCGATCGCGTCGGGAGCCAGTCACCCAAAGGCGATGGCAAGTGGGGCCACGCGGATCTCGCGGGCAACGCGGACGAGTGGGTCCTCGACTGGTGGTCGACCACGTATAGCAATCCTTGCGTCGACTGCGCAAACGTCACGCCCAGCTCTGGTTGGACGTTCCGGAGCGGCGACCTGGGTACGTTCGAGACGGCGAAAGCGCTTCGGACTGGATACCGGTCGAACGAAAGCCTTCGCGTCGACCACATCGGGTTTCGCTGCGCACGAGCGCCCTGACGTCGCCCTCGCAAGCTACGGCGTCGGGTTACAACCGCGGCATGAAGATGCTCAAGGCCGAGTACGACGCGCGCGGACCGGTGGCGCACGATTCGATCCGCGCGGTGGAATTCACGCTGCCGCCGCTGCAGACAGGCGAGGCGCTGATCGCCGTGGTCGCCGCGGTGATCAATCCATCCGACGTGCTGACGCTGACCGGTCAGTACGGCGTGTTGCCTCCGCTGCCCGCGATCGGAGGGAGCGAAGGCGTCGGTCGCGTGATCGAGCTCGGACCCGACACCACCGGCGTTGCGGTCGGTCAGCTCGTGTTGCTGCCGAGAGGCGGCACCTGGGTCACGCACGTCGTCGCGGACGCGAAGCGGCTGATCGCGTTGCCCGACGGCGCGGATCCGCAACAGCTCGCGATGCTGACCGTGAATCCACCGACCGCGGCGCTCATGCTGAGCGAGTTCGTCACGCTCGGTGCCGGAGACTGGGTGATCCAGAACGTTGCGAACTCGGCGGTCGGCGGTTACCTCGTGCAACTCGCGAAGCTGCGCGGCTATCGCACCGTCAACATCGTGCGGCGCGAAGCGGCGGTTGCGGGTGTAAAGGAGCTGGGCGGCGATGTCGTAGTCGTCGACGGTGACGACCTGGCCAAGCGAGTCAAAGCCGCGGTCGCCGGCGCGCCGATCAAGCTCGGCATCGATGCGGTCGGCGGCCGTGCGACCGAGCGGCTGGCCGACTGTCTGAGCGAATCGGCGACGATCGTCAACTACGGTCAGATGAGCGGTGAGTCGTGCATGCTGTCGGCGCGCGCGATCGTGTTCAACAACGTTGCACTGCGTGGCTTCTGGCTCGTCCGTTGGTTCCGCACCGCGACACGCGAGGCGCAAACCGCTCTTTACAGCGAGATGACAGGCTTGGTCGCGAGCGGCAAGCTCCACGCGCGGATTCAAGCAACTTATCCCGTCGAGCGAATCAAGGACGCGGTCATGGCTGCCGCGGCGGGCGAGCGCGACGGCAAGATCCTGGTCGTGCCGGCGTGAGACGGGTAGGCTCAGCCGTGCGTCCACAAGAGATGATTCGCTACGCGTTCCTACTCCTCGCGTTGGTCTCGTGCTCGAACGCTGCCGCGACCAAACCCGCCGGCGGCGTCGTGGTCAAGCTAGGCGACGCGACGGTGTTCGAGCTCGGACCGCCCGAGACGCCGGCGATGAAGCTCCACGCCGACGGGACGACCGAGTTCCTCGAGCACTACCGCCACAAGGCCCCCGATTGGAAACCGGGCTTCACGCTCGCAGCCGATGGCTCGGTGGGCTTCGGCGGCAAGCGGCTCGGCACGCTCGCCGAGGAATTCAATGGAGTCGCGAGCGGCCACGACCACACGTCGAAGAAGCTCGACGGCAACGCGGTCGTGATCGATATCCAGGGCCTGCCGACCGCGCGGTTCGAGCTCGCCGACGACCAGACCGTGACGCTCACCGGTCGCCCGGCGGCCGACGTCAAGCGTTGGCGGATCGACGCCCGCGACAAGGACGTCGCGCGCACCGCGTTCCTCGTGTTCGCCGTGTGGATGAAGTCCAGCATCGACTGACTACGGCGCGGGTGGCACGACGAACGACTGCTGCGGCATCACGCGCACGTAGCGGGTTTGCGTCGGGATCCCGTCGACGACAAGCGGCGCGTCGGGATCGCCGGTCATCACGGCGAGCGCTTTGACGTCGTAGGCGGCGACATCGAGGAACGGGATCGGCGGCGGATCCGGGCTGATCGGCAGGAAGAAATCTTCCCAGTGACCGGCGAGCGCGAACCGCGGGTTGATGTCGTGGAGGTTGTCGGCGGGCTCGTTCATGACGACGTCCGAGCTGCCGACGCACAGTAGGCCGACGTCGACGCGATGGTCGGCGAGGTACTGCGGCGGCACGAAGCCACTCGGCGCGTTGGTCGGCGCGTCTTGATAGAACACGCGGAATGCGACCTCGCCATTGTCGTCGAGGAAGTCGATCAAGAACGCGAGCGTCTGGCCTTCGAGCCAGCCCGACGCCGGCGGTGGCAGCGTGCATTGCTCGTTGTCGATCGAGCCTTCGGCGAAATGGACGATGCCGAAGATCTGCGCCGGATGCATCGAGCAGAACGCCATCAGCCGAACATGAGGATTGACCTGGAGCGGCGTGCCCTGCAGCGGCGCACCCGGCGGCGCCTGGTCCGGGCAATTCGTGTAGTCGACGTGGCTGGCGAGCGGATCGTCCATCGCGATCACGCGGCTGCGCGCGATGTTTGGATCTTGTGCCGGGCCCATACAGCTCGGCGGGCGATCCGGCGCGAGCGCCGCGAAGATATTGCGGCCGGTCAGGTTCGTGGCGACGAGCGCGCCCGGTGAGAGTGACAGTACGTGCGGCACGTCGAGCAGATGATCGTAGTGCGCGTGACCGGACACGATCGCCGACAGTTTGTCGAGCGGAACGCCCGCGAGCCCGGTGTCGACGGCAGCGGTGTCCGACGGCAACGGGATATTCAACGTCACCGATAGCTCGTCTTGACGGGTGAACAGCGGCGCGGTCATCACGACGTCGTCGCCGTGCTTCAGCACGAAGCCCTGTACGCCGAGTGCGGTGACCTCGAGTGGGATTGCTTGCGCGGACGGCGCGTCAGGTGCCGGATGCCCAGCGTCGGGTGGCTGCACCGGCGGTGCGTCCGAGGCGTTCGGCGCGGCCGATTTGCAGGCGACGAGCGCGAGGGCCAAGCAAACGCGCTGCATGCGCGCAGCATGGACCTCGTCGAGCTCGAACGTTCACGGCAACCTCGCCGTCGCGAACCTGTTACCTGTGGTCGAGTGGTCGAACCGGCGGCGCCAGATCGGCTAAGCGGGAACGCCGACCGATCAAGCGAAGCAGGTCGATCAACTCGATGACAGACTCTCGACGAACCGACCCGAGCCTCGGCTACTAACCTCGTTCGCCGCTCGTGATATATGGGGGCTCCGCGAGCGTGGTGGAATTGGTAGACACACTGTCTTTAGGTGGCAGCGCTTAACCGCGTGCGGGTTCGAGTCCCGCCGCTCGCACTACGCTCCGCTCCGTGCCGCACCGTGACTC
>CAZDGY010000183.1:0-9349 GCA_964504685.1 uncultured Kofleriaceae bacterium
CATGGGCACGCCGGGGTACTCGCCGCCCGAGGCGATCCGCGAGGGCAGCTACACGCCGCAGGCCGACGTGTTCGCGTGGGGCGCCGTGCTCTACGAAGTTCTCTCGGGCCGCATCCCGTACGAGGGGCCCGATACCAAGACGACGAACAGCTACGTCGTGCAGGGCAACGCGCCGCCGCCGACGCGCCACGATCCGTCGATCCCGGAGCCGCTCGCGACGGTCGCGATGACCGCGCTGCAGCCGTCGGACAAGTCGCGGTTCCGCGACGCCTCGGAAGCCGAGCAGCAGCTGCGCGAGGCGTGGGATCGCTGCCTGACCGAGGGCCTGGTCCACCCGTCGGTGCTCGCGATGGAAGAGACGCCGCACGACAAGGTGCCGCCGCGGATGCACGAGCCACGCGGTGGCGTCGCGCGGTCGTCGGCGCAGCAGTTCAGCGAATCGCAGGAGATGACCGCGATCGACGCGAAGATGCCCGAGAAGGCCAAGGGCGGCAACGTGGTGATCGCAGCGACCAAGACGCGCGATGGCGACGACGATCCGACGCGGCTGCACGTCCGCGACGATCTCAAACCGAAGGCCGACGCGACGTCGCGTGGCGTGGTCGCGCAAGCGAAAGCCCCGGGCAAAGCGAAAGCCAAGCCGAACGAGGCGGACATCGAAACGAAGCAAGGGCCGAGACTCGACACGCCGGTCGTCGGCAAGGGGCTGATGTCGCGCAATCGGCCGCGGACGAACGCGTTGCTGGTCGCGGTCATCGCGCTGCTCGTTGCCGCTGCGGCGTTCTTCGCGCTGTACTACAGCGGCTTGATCCGCAAGTAGCGCGTTAGCCTTCGACGATCGAGGCGACTTGTTCGGCGCAGCCACGGCACAGCGTGAAGCCGGCTCCGCCGTGGCCGTAGTTGTGGATGATGCGCGGGTTCGCGGCGTCGCGCTCGAGCCGGACCTCGGGACGAAATGGTCGCAAGCCGGTGCGCACCTCGCGCACGGCGCCGATCGCTACGCCGAGCTCGCGCGCTTGGGCGAGCACGCGATGTGTGATCGCGGGATCGACTTGCGGCACGATGCCGTGCGGCACGAGCCGCGAGATGCCACCGACGACGAGCTCGCCGCGGCGTGGGATCACATAGAAGATCTCGTCGGCCGCGCGGTCGTCGGTGACGGTGGTCGCGAGATCGTAGCTGCCCGGCTCGGCGATCGCGACCTGGCCGAGCAGGGGCACCAGCGCTTCGTCGTTGCATAGCGCGCGGGCGCCGAGCCCGGTGCAGTTGACAACGACGTCGCCTGGCTCCGCGCCGAGATCGCTGACGACCTTGCGCGTGATCGTCGCGCGCAGCTGGCCTTCGAGCCACGGTAGGAACAACGCGGGCTCGCAGCGCGGCGCGGAGAACTGCCACGCCATCGGTGCGCCGGTCATCGGCGCCGGCACGCGTTTCAGCTCGATGCCCACCGACCACCATGGCAGCTCGTCGGTCAACGCGATCTCGTATCCGGTCAGCACATCGACGCCGGCCTCGGGCGTCGACGCTGCGATCTCGGTTAGCCAGTCGCGAGTGCGCGCGGCCCACAACGCGACTTTCACCGGCGGCCCGACGCGATACGGAAACCACACCGCGCCCGCGATCGCCGACGTGGTGCCACCGCGTTGCGCCGCGGCGACGATCGTGACGCGATGGCCGTGTTGCTCGAGCACCTGCGCGGTCGTCAGGCCGATCACGCCGGCGCCGACAACCGTGATGTCCATCGATCCATTCTACGATGTAAGGTGGCGCGATGCCTCCCGTGACGATCGCGTTGCTCGCCGTCGCGGCGCTGCTCGCCGGCACGGTCGACGCGATCGCCGGGGGCGGCGGGTTGATCACGGTGCCGGTGCTGCGCGCGGCGGGGTTACCCGGGCATCTCGCGCTCGGCACGAACAAAGGCCAAGCGGTGTGGGGCTCCGGCGCCGCGATGCTCGCGTTCTGGCGTGCCGGTCGCGTCGATCGCAAGCAGGCGATGTACGCGTTCCCGTTGGCGTTCGTCGGGTCATTGCTCGGCGCGAGCGTCGTGCTGGCGATCCCCGACAAGGCACTCGATCCGATCATCATCGCGCTATTGATCGGCGCGGCGGTGCTCGTGGTCGTCAAGAAACCGAGCGGCGATCCAGCGACTCCGAAGCGCCCGTGGGCCGCCGCGGTGCTCGCGCTCGTGATCGGTGCCTACGATGGCTTCTTCGGTCCGGGCACGGGCACGTTCCTGATCGTCGGGTTCGTCGCGCTGTGCGGACGCAGCCTGGTCGACGCGAGCGCCGACGCGAAGGTCGTCAACTTCGCCTCCAACCTCGCGGCGCTCGCGACCTTCGCGCGCGAGGGCTCGGTCGCATGGGAGGTCGCGCTACCGATGGCGGCCGGCCAGTTGTGCGGAGGTATGATCGGCGCGCGGCTCGCGGTCAAAGGCGGCGCGCGGATCGTGCGGCTCGGCGTGCTCGTCGCGTCGGGCGCCTTGATCGCGAAGCTGGTCTACTCGCTCGTCAGCTGACGGCGAAGATAGATCGTGTCGCCGGCAGGCATGCTCGCGGGGTCGAGCCGAAACCCGAGCCGCTCGTACAGCCGTCGCGCACGGCTCGCCGCCTGCACCGCGAGCGTGACATCGCGGCGTGCGACGTGCGCGCGTTCGATCACGCGGTCGACGACCATCCGCCCGATGCCGCGGCCGCGCCACGCGGGGGCGATGTGAAGCTGCGCCAGATGGATCGCGTTGCCGTGCAGCGAGCTCTGGACCCAGCCAATTCGCTCGCCCCCGACGGGCGGGGCTTGCCCCCGGCCGGCAGCGTCGCCGAATGGCGGTGCGGTTCGATCGACCACGATCAGCTCGGCGTCGTCGAGCACGAGCTCGGTCGCGAAGCTCGCGGCGTCTGACGTCAGCTCGAACAGCTCGCGCGCGAACGCGACATCGGCGAGCGACGCCCGAACGAGCTCGATCATTTTGCTGCGCGCAGCGCCCGGACGAGCTCGGCTTGACCATCGGCGTGGTAGCTCGAACGCACGAGCGGTCCGGCGACGACATGGGTGATGCCGGCGTCGCGCGCGAACGCCTCGAGCTCGACGAACTCGCTCGGATGGACGTAGCGCTCGATCGGCAGGTGCTGCTTCGACGGCGATAGGTACTGGCCGAGCGTGACGATGTCGACCCCCAACCCGGCGAGCTCGCGCAGCACGTCGTGGACCTCGTCGATCGTCTCGCCGAGCCCGAGCATCAGCCCGGTCTTCGTGACCGCGTTGCGCTTGCGCGCGTGCTCGAGGATCTTGTAGCTGCGCGGATAGCTCGCTTGAACCCGAACCTGGCGGGAGAGCCGCGGCACGGTCTCGAGGTTGTGCGCGAACACGTCGGGATCGGCATCGAGCACGACGTCGACGAGCGCGGTGTCGCCCTTGAAGTCGCCGGCGAGCACTTCGAGCGTCATCTGCGGGCACGCGGCCTTCACCGAGCGAATCGTCTCGGCCCAATGGGCGGCGCCGAAGTCGGCGAGGTCATCGCGATCGACGCACGTGATCACGGTGTGCTGCAGCGCCAGCCGCGACAACATCTCGGCGACGCGGCGCGGTTCGTCGGGATCGGGCGGCAACGGCCGGCCGGTCGTGACATCGCAGAACCGGCACGACCGGGTGCAGATGTCACCGAGGATCATGATCGTGAGCGCGCGGCTCGTCCAACACTCGCCGATGTTCGGGCAGCTCGCGCTCTCGCACACGGTGTGGAGCTCGAGCTCTTTGACCATCGCGCGGAGCTCGAAGAACGCGGGCGCGGTCGGCAGCTTCGCGCGGATCCACTCGGGATGGCGGCGACGCACCGTGGGCTCGGCGGTGCCGACGACCGGTAAGTGCACCCGTTCCGACATTCCCTACGTGGATACCTCACGGCGCGCGTAAACGCGACCCCGGCGTGCGCTCACGGCGCGACCTGCGCGTGGAGCGCGACCGTCGTGAACGCGTAGCCCATGCCGCCCAGGAGCATCGCGCGCGACGTGTACATCCCGGGCGTACTTGCGATCAGGTACTCGGTGACGTCGCCGTCGTAGTCCTGCGCATCGATGTCAGGCGTGGCCGCCTCGCAGGTACCGCACAGCACCATCGAAAACACGAGGTCGTTCGCTGTGGTCGTCGTGACCGGCGCGCCCGAAACGGTCGCGGGCGCCGCGTCGGTCCCGGACACCGACGAGCCGTCGTCGGGCGTGGTCACGAGGGCCACGCCGCTGAACTCGTGGATCCGCAGATCGACGACGGTCGCCGCCGCGTCCATCGAGATCGTGATGCTGTCGGGGCCGTTCGCCGCGATCGGCGCGATCACGATGTAGGAACGGGATCCATCGCCGTCGAACGGGCCGAGAACGGTCGTGAAGGCATCCCCCATCGCATCGGTGGTGTTGACGAGGTTCGGCGTCGGAGCGCCCGTGCTCCAGTTGATCCCGACGACGATCAGGTCGCCCGCATGAACATCCGACGTGTACGCGACGCCGATGCCGCTGATCGGGCCACCGGCTGCGGTGGCGTTCTCTTGGACCAGCGCCGGCGTCTGATACGCGACGAACGCGTCGAGTGCCTTCGCGCCATCGCCGACGTGCGCATCATCGCCGAGCGCGCCATCGCCGTGCGCATCGAAGTCGACGCGCCCGCAGGCGCTTACGAGCAATGCGAGCGCGGCCGAACGTCTGCCCACCCTGCGATCTTACCGCGTCACGGCACGACGATGCCGGTTTGCGAGGGGTCGAGCAGGCTGCCGATGTTGTTGACGACCGCGTCTCGGTGGCCGAGCGCGCCGGCGTAACGCGGGCCGAGGAAGTTGTACTCGAGGAAGCGCACGACCGACGAGTGCTCCATCTGCTCGTGCGACACCTCGCCGGCCTTCGCGAACGGTCCGAGCGCGAGCATCGGCACGCGGGTGCCGTACGGGATCGCGTTGCCGCCCGAGTCGGCGTCGTAGCGGGTGGCGACGGGTGGCGGAGGCGGGACGTGGTCGTAGAACCCGCCGCCTTCGTCCCACACGAGCAAGATCAGCGTGTCGTTCGCGTAGCTCGAGCTCTGCACCATATCGACCACGCCGGTGACGAACGACACGCCGCGAGCGAGCGTCGACCACTTCGGGTGCTCGTTGCGATACGTGCGCGCTTTCAGGTAAGAGAAGCTCGGCAGCTGATTCGCGGCGACGTCGGTCGCGAACTGCGAGAAGTCGACGAGGTAGAGCGGGTTATCGCCCCACTGCGAGTAGTAGTTGAACGGCAAGTCCGACGGGTCGTAGTTGCACGTGCTGTACGCCGACGTCATCTCGGTCGCTTCGCAGTCGGCAGGGAACGTGCCGACCGCCGACGCGCACATCGGCGCGGACGCGACCGCATCGGCATAGCCATCGGCGTACATCTTGAACGAGAAGCCGTTGCCGACGAGTAGGTCAGCGACGGTCGCGACGTCGCCGAACACCGTCGGTTGGCCGCCCGGGCCAAGGCACCCGCTGCCGATCGTGAACGGGCGATCGGTGTTGTCGACGAACTGCCACTGCGCGACCGCGAGGTACATGTCGTTCGCCGACGTGCTGCCGACGCTCGGCTGGAAGTAGCGATCGGCGAGCGCGAACTGATCGGCGTAGCTCCAGTACGGTTGCACGCTGGTCGCGCCGGCGACCGCCCAGTTGTTCGGATCGGAGCAGTTGTACGTGTAGACCGACTCGGGGAACGGCGTGATCACGCCCGAGCCGACGACGTAGTGATCCATCGCGCCGCCATCGATCTGCGCGACCTCGCAGACCGCGTCGTGGTCGCGGTCGTACATCTCGTTGCTCGCGTCATCGAGCACGATCGGCGCCGCGCCCGACGGGTCCGTCGCCGGCGCCGCTTCGCAGCACTGCGGCCCGGCGGTGCAGGTCGGGTTCGAGCCGGCGGCGGCCTGGCAGTAGTTGCCGAAATAGTTCTCGAACGTGTGGTTCTCCTCGACGATCAGCACGACGTGCTTGATGTTCGACGACGTGCACGCGCCGGCCGAGCAGAATTCGCCGCGCGGGCAGGCGTTGCCACACGCGCCGCAGTCGTCATTGCTCGTTTGCGTATCGGAGCAGTGATCGTCGCACTGAGTGAGCGAGCCGCAGCTCGTGCCACAGACGCTGTCGGAGCACACCTCGTCGGTCGCGCACTGGTTACCGCACGCGCCACAGTTGTCGTGGTCGCTGGTCTCGTCGACGCACGTGCTGCAGGCAGCCAAGCCGGCGAGGCAGTTGGCGGCGCACGCGCCGACGCTGCAGTAGTCGCCGTCGGCGCACGCGTGGCCGCACGCTCCGCAGTTGCCGTGATCGAGCGTCAAGTCGACGCACGAGCCGTCGCACGCGACCGCGGCGCCGGTGCATTTCGGCGTGCCGCCACAGCCCGCGGCGACGACCATCACAGCAGCGAGCACCCACGACACGATGGCGATGCGACCCACGGATCCATCGTGCCACGTCGGCTCGTCGGTTGGCGGGGGGCGACGTTACAAGTCGATCGTCTAAGGCTCTAGCGCGACCGCGCGCCATGTCGCCCCAGTACACCGCCTCCATCGCGGCGGTCGAAACGCCTATGTCGACCAGCCTTGCGGCGACCGCGATCAATGCATCCGAGCTCGCGAGCACGCGGCCGATCGCGCGCGGTGCGTAGACGACGAGTAACTCCTCCTCGGTGAACGCGAGGTCATCCGCAATCGCCATCTCGGTGCTGCGCCAGTAGTCGAGCTGGGCGACATCGGAGTGCGCCTCGCGTGCGGCGAGCACGACCGCGAAGCGCTGGTGCCATTCGCCGGCGGTCGCGGCGGTCACCGGCTCGGCAGCGCGCAGCTCGCCGACGAATCCGCTCGCCACGTGTGGATCGCGCTCGAACGCGAGCGGGACCGCATATCGGCACAGCCAATCGGCGCACGCGAGGCGGACCCGCGCATCGCAGCTCGCTGGCAACTCGGCCGCGAGCGCGACGAGCTGATCGCCGAACGCTTCCCACACCGGCTCGCCGTAGTCGTCGTGCAGCGCGTCAGCGATCGCGGCGAGCACGGCGCTCATGGCTTACAAGTCGATCGCGACGCCGTACGCCTGTTCGGTCGCGCCCTTGATCGCCTCGGCGAACGTCGGATGCGCATGGACCGTGTACATCAGCGACTCGGCGTTGACCTCGGTCGTCTTCGCGAGCGCGAGCTCCGCGATCAAGTCGGTGACCGCCGGCCCGATCAGGTGCGCCCCGACGAGCGCGCCGGTCTCGGCGTGCCACATGACCTTGACGAAGCCGGTCGTCTCGCCGGCCGCCATCGCGCGTCCGAGCGGGCGCCACGGAAAACGGCCGACCTTGACCGGGATGTTCTGCGCCTTCGCTTTGTCCTCGGTCAGCCCGAGCGACGCGATCTCCGGGTGGCAGTACGTGCAGGCGGGAATCGCATCGTAGTGAACCGGCTCGGCGTGGACGCCGGCGATCTTCTCGGCGACAAAGATGCCCTCGGCCGACGCGACGTGGGCCAAACCGCGGCCGGCGACGTCGCCGATCGCCCACAGCCCTTCGCCGCAGTTGCAGTTGCCGTCGACCTTGATGAACCCGCGATCGAGCGTGATGCCGTGCGCCTCGAGCCCGAGGTTCTCGGTGTTCGCTTGGATCCCGACCGCGACGAGCAATACGTCGGCGGTGAGCGTGACCGCAGCGCCGCCTTGCGCGGGCTCGGCGGTGACCGTGACGCCATCGCTGGTGCGCTTCGCGGCGGTCAGCTTGTGACCGACCAGCGACTTGATGCCGCGCTTGTCGAACGCGCGAGCGAGCTCCTTCGAGACCTCGGCGTCCTCGTTCGGCACGAGTCGCGGCAAGAATTCGACGATCGTCACTTCGCTGCCGAGCGAGCGATAGAACGACGCGAACTCGACGCCGATCGCGCCGGAGCCGAGCACGACGAGGGACTTCGGCAGCGTCGGCAGCGTCATCGCCTTGCGGTATTCGACGATCCGCTCGCCGTCGAGCTCGATCCCCGGTAACGACTTCGCACGCGCGCCGGTCGCGATGATGACGTGTTTGGCCTCGACCGTGCGGTCGCCAACTTGGAGCTGGTGCGGCTTCCACGGTTGCGCGCGGGGCAACAGCTTCGCGGTGCCGACGATCGTGTCGATCTTGTTCTTCCGAAGCAGAAAGCCGACGCCCTTGCTGATCTTGTCGGCGATGTCGCGACTGCGTTTGATGATCGCGGGGAAGTCAGGGCGCGCGCCGTCGATCACGATGCCGAACTCGGCTGCGCGCTGGGCATGGTCGAGGATCTCGGCGCTCTTGAGCAGCGCCTTGGTCGGGATGCAGCCCCAGTTCAAGCAGATGCCACCGAGCTCGGCGCGCTCGACGCAGGCCGTGCGCAACCCGAGCTGTGCGCAGCGAATCGCGGCGACATAGCCGCCCGGGCCCGAGCCGATGACGACGACGTCGTACGGCGCGTCGCTCATAGGGCGAGCGACTCGGGATGCTCGATCAAGTCGACGAACGCCGCGAGCCAGCGCGCGCCGAGCGCGCCGTCGATCACGCGGTGGTCACATGACATCGTCACCGTCATCCGCTTGCCGGCGACGACCTGGCCGTTCGCGACGACCGGTACATCGACGACCGTGCCGATCGCGAGGATGCCGCCCTCGGGCGGGTTGATGATCGCTGTGAACCGCTCGATGCCGAACATCCCGAGGTTCGACACCGAGAACGTCGAGCCCGTGATCTCGTGGCCTTTGAGCCGCCGCGATTTCGCGCGCTCCGCGAGGTCGCGAACTTCGGCGGCGATCGCGCCGATGCCTTTTTGATCGGCGTCGAACACGACCGGCGTGACGAGGCCATCGTCGATCGCGACCGCGACGCCGATGTTGACGCGATGGTGGTGGCGAATCGCCGCCGGTCCAGTTCCGTCGCCGGGCTCCCAGCTCGCGTTGCAGTCCGGCACGCGGCGCAGCGCGAGCGCGACCGCCTTGATCACGAGGTCGTTGACCGAGACTTTACCGCGGTCGCCGAGCAGCGCGTTGAGCCGCTCGCGAAACCCGAGCATCGGCGCGGCGTCGAATTGGCGCATCAAGTAGAAGTGCGGGACGTCGCGCTTGGCTTCGGTGAGCCGCTGCGCGATCCGCTTGCGCATGTTCGTGGCGGCGACATCGGTGTAGTCGTCGTTGGTGTCCGGCCGCATCTGTCGCGCGCTGCGCACGGCGAGGGCGGTGGGCGCTGGCTCGGCCGATTCTGCCGGCTCGGACCCGGCTGCGGCGTCATCGACGTGAACCGCAGCTGCCTTGCCGTTCCCGCCACCCGCTGCGGCTTTGACATCGCGCTCGAAGATCCGCCCACCGGGCCCGCTGCCGGCCAGCGTA
>CAZDGY010000184.1:0-9344 GCA_964504685.1 uncultured Kofleriaceae bacterium
GCCGGTCGGATCGATCACGAACGTCGACGGCATGTGGTCGGGGTCGTAGGCCTTGAGCGCGGCGCTCGATCCATCCGACATGAATACCGGGAACAGGTGGTGGAGCTTGAGCGAGTCGAGGAAGTCTTGGCCGTCCTTGACCTTCTCGTCGATATTGACCGCGACGAACAGCACTTTGCCGGCGAGCTTGGGCGAAATCCGGTCATACGCCGGCAGCTCTTTATGGCACGGCTGGCACCAGCTCGCGCCGAACGTGTAGAGCACCCACTTGCCGGCCATGTCTTTGAGTCGGAACTTCTTGCCCTTCGCGGTGACCGCGTCGAGCTCCGTGAAGTGATCACCCTGCTTGACTTCGGCACGCGCGACTTCGCCTAGCATCATCACGGCGAGCATCGCTACAACAACTGCGACGGACTTCATGTGAGCTCCTCAGTATTCGGCGCCGAGCGCGAGAGTGCCAGACGGATACTCGTCGACCGCGCCGGCCGCACCGCGAGCGCCTGCAGCGTTCCACGACCAGGAGAAACGCTGGTAGTCGAGCGCAGCCCGCGCGAACAAGTGAGCATAGGGTCGGAATTCGACCGCACCGCCGACATCGACTGCCCATCGCGAGGCATCGCCGAACGCCATCTCGGTCGGCTCGGTACCCGACATCACGGGCTCGAATGCGACGATGCCGCGCAACGCGAGGTGATGGCCGAGCGAGGCTCCGCCGGTCACGCCGATGATCGCGTAGTCGTACGAGTTGTCAGGTGAACGCATCGGATCAGTCGACTCGATCGAGAACGCGCGATGGCCGATACCGATCTCCGGTGAGACCTCGATCGCGCCGTGAAGCACGGCGTAGCTCGCCGCGACTTCCCAACGCGTCATCGACGTCGACGCGATGCCGTTTGCCACCGGCGTCGTCATGTCGAGCGTCGTCTCGGCCTGCGCCGAGAGTGTGGTGTGAGCGATCGGCGAGATCGCGCCTTCAAAATGGATCGCGCCAACCGCCGACGACGCGTAGCCGGGGATCGTAGAAGGGCCGCTAAAGCTGCGCGCGGCGAAGCCGAGGCCGACGGCGCCGTGGAGGTGCAGCGCCTGCTCGGGCGCGGATGCGGTCACCCCGCCACCGCCACCGCCGGTGAGCGATTCGATCTCGTCGGCGCTGACCGAATCCGTGGCGTCGGCGTTCGCGTCGGCGACCTCGACCGGTGCTGCGGTGTGAGACTCGACCGGTGGCGTCGCGACCGGCGCCATGCCGAGCTCGCCCGACGGTGCGGGACGAGCCTGCGCAACGACAGCTGGGGCAGGACGCGGCGGTGCCACGACCGGCGCGGCCTTTGCGATTACGCGCGGCGGCGCGACCGGCGCTGCAGCCGGTGGCGCGTCGTCCATATCGATCTCGTCAGGCGCAGCGGCTGCCGTCTGCGGCGCGCTCTGGGCGGCCTTCGCGACCATCGCGGTGACGTCGTCTTCGAGGTTCGAGCCGAGCGCTTCGAGCTCGGTCTTGTTCAGCGTGCGTCCGGCGACCGGCGTCTCCGAGTACGACCGCATGCCGCCGTCGCCGTTGTAGATCGCGATGCGGAGCGTGAATTGACCGTGACTCTCGACGATCTCGCCGCTGACCACGCCGCCGGTGTGGAGCTTCTGCACGATCTCGCGGCTGCCTTCGCCGTGATGAGCGAGGGTGTGCACGAGCGTCTGATCGATCGCTTCAGCCTTGACGTGCTGATGCTCGAGCAGCGTCTTGACCTGATGCTCGACGCGGTGATCGCCGCCGGCGACCCCGACAAACACGACCGCGACTCCGGCGAGGAACGGCATTAGGAGCTCAACCTCGTCGACGCGCTGACCGTCTGCGACGTGATGACGCCGACGTGGCCGTTGCTCATGTCGCACATCGCGTAGTGCGTGAGCGGAAGGAACGCCGGCCCTTGGGTAACGACGCCGTTGAACGTGAACTCCGCACCGTGGCGCGGGCAGTAGAACACCGCGCCCTGCACGACGCAGGTCCTGCCTTCATGCGTGCACGCGGCGGTGAGCGCGTACAGCCCGCCGCTATCGCGCACGACGAAGAAGTTGCCCGATGAATGATAGACCGGTGTGTTGGCCACGAACGTGCTCGCGGCGCCGACATCGATCGGGTTGCCGGTGCACGCAAGGCCGGTGGACGAATCCGGGTTCGTGCCCGGTGCGTCGGTCTGCTTGGCGTCGTGATGCGTACCGCCCGCGTCGGGGTTGAGGTTGTCGCCGAGCTGGCCGGTCTGAACGATGCTGCCATCGCTATCGACGCAACCAACGACGAGCGTCAGCCCTGCGACCGCGCAGAACTGGCGCCGAGAGATATCGTAGAGCCCGTCCGCTCTTCTCATCGCGGTGTACTGAACCACCTGGCCTCATCGCTGTCTGTCGTCGGCCGCTGACAGCATATAACCGCTCCGAGGCGGTTCGCCGCGCATCTTGTGCACGTTCCGGACGCTCGACGTCTTTACCGAAATGTGCGTGAAACCGGGCGCGGTCTCCGCTAGATTGCGCGCGATGTTTCGTCCTGGCGTCGAGGGCAACGCCGTGCGGTACGCGTGCGTGCTCGTACTCGCGGCTTGTAACAGCGTGACGAACGGTCCCGCGACGGATCCGACCACCAGCGTCGATGAAACAGTGTTTCGCTGCAACGTGCAGCCGGTGCTTGTCCGGCAGTGTAGCTACAACGCGTGCCACGGCAATGCGGGGAGCCCGTTCCGGGTGTACTCGCCCGGGAAGCTGCGCGCGAGCCCGCCAGCCAATATCGACGATGCGATCGCCGTGCTGACCGATGCCGAGCAGCACGCGAACTTCACGTCGGCGGCGGGGTTCCTGTTCGACGTCTCCGTCGACGACGACTGGCTGCTGCGCAAACCGCTGCCGGCGGCGCTCGGCGGCTACGAGCATAAAGGTGGGGCGATCTGGACTGGGACGAGTGACCCACAATACGTCGCGGTCCACGACTGGCTCGCCGGCACCGGGGTGTGCAAGTGATGCGCTCGATTAGCGTCGGCGTAGCGATCTCGCTCGGGCTCGCGGCGACCGCTGCGCATGCGTTCACGACCGGCGAGCAGTTCGACGGAGATCCGGTGACGACCGACGGTGCCGGTGGCATCGCGTTCGACGGCGCGCCGCGGTGGACCTCTCACACCTGCGCGGTATGCCACACCGATCCGCCGGGCATCATCGGGCTCGGTATCGAAGCCGATCACCAAGAGCTGTTCTCGACCGGCTGGGCGGCGAACCAGCAGTACCACCTGCGCGTCGTGATGACCCGCGAGCACGAGGGGGTCCAGTACGCCTCGCTCGGGGACGTCTGTGGATCGCAGCTCATGCCTTACAAGCCATGCGACGACAACGGCTTCGCGCTCGAGCTCGACGACGACAGCGGTAACCCGACCGGTAAATTCGTCCCGGTCGTGTCCGGCGCTTGCGCGGCGGCCGGCGCGATGATTCCTCCCGACGTCGACGCCTATATCCTCAAGGACGGCACCGCCGCTGTACACAACGGGGCTCACCACGCACAGATTCAATGGGACGTGTGTTGGACCGCTCCAGCTGCGGGCGCCGGCACGATCACCGCGTACGTCGCAGCGGTCGACGGCAACGGCGGCGACGGGACCGCTAACTTCCCGAACGACACGCTCGGCGACGACGTCGCGTTTGGCGCAGTGCCGCTCGCCGAAGCGGGTGCCGCGCCGCCACCGGCCGAGAACGGCGGTTGCAACGCGACCGGCGACGCGAGCCTTGCGACCGGGGCGCTGGTGCTCGCGGCCTTCGCCCTGCTGCGCCGACGACGGCGGTCGCAACTCGCACTGCTACTCGCGATCGCATCGTTAGCCGGCTGCGTGCACGTGCGGCCACGCCAGCGCGCGACGCTCGCCGAGCGCAAGATGGTGTTCGCGCCCGATCCGCAGGAAGACGAGCTCGATCTGCACATGCAGGAAGCGCGTGAGGGCTCGTCCGGCGGCTATGGCTCGTCGGGGGGCGGCTGCGGGTGCAACTAGTCACCGCCGCCCGCGTGTTCGTGCTCGTCGCGCTCGTCGCGCCGTTCGCACGCGCCGACACATCGTTCGTCTCGAAGGTCCAGGTCTACGCCGACAGCGATCACACCACGGTGGTCTCGCCGGTCGTGTCCGCCGCCGCCGACGTCGCACCGAACACCAGCGTCTCGCTCGGCTATCTCGCCGACGTCGTGACGTCGGCATCGGTCGACGTGGTGACTCAGGCGTCGAAGACCACGATCCACGACACGCGCCATCAAGTGACGATCGGCGGATCTCACACGTTCGACACGCTGATGGTCCGCGCGGGCTACTTGTTCTCGAAGGAGAACGACTACCTGTCGCACACGTTCAACGCCGGGCTCGAGAAGCAACTCGACGACAAGAACACGACGCTCGGCATCGGCTACAACCTGTCGCTCAACACGGTCGGCCGCGCCGACGATCAGAACTTCAACCGCTCACTCGACGTCCACAGCATCTCCGCCGCATGGACCCAGGTGATCAACGAACGCACGATCGCGCAGCTGAGCTACGAGCTCGGCTACGAATCCGGCTATCAAGCGAGCCCGTATCGGTTCGTGCCGGTCCGGATGAGCATCGACGCAGCGCCCGAGTTCTGGGTGCCCGAGACCGATCCTGATTCGCGTTGGCGCCAAGCCGCCGTGATCGGACTCAATCGCGCGGTCGGCGAAGCGAGCTCGGTGCAAGCCGATTACCGCTTCTACACCGATGACTGGGGCATCACGAGCCACACGCTCGGCGCGCGCTACTTCGTGAGCTTGTCGCACAATCTCGAGCTCCGGCTGCGCGAGCGGTTCTACACCCAGGGTGCTGCGAGCTTCTATCAAGACAACTACAGCTCGGTGACGCGCTACATCACCTACGACCGCGAGCTGTCGCCGCTGTGGTCGGAGACGTTCGGGGTCAAGCTCGACTACATGCTCACGACCCACCTCGAAGGCGAGCTCAAGGCAGATCTGTTCTATTACAGCTACAGCGACTTCGCGCCGCTCACCTCGCGCACCGGGACCAACGTCGGCCTCGGTCTAACGCTGAAGTACTAGAGCTGCCGGCGGCCGGTGTCGTTAGCGCTTGCACGCGGCGGCGAGCTTCGTCCAGTCGATGGCGTCGGGGTCGTGGGCGGCGTCGTACAGGTACATCAGAAATCGCTCGAGCGATTCGTGGCGCAGCCGCTCGCAGCGATCGAGTGCTGCCACCCGCGTGGCCTGGCTCGCCCCCTTTGCCAGGATGGCGGCGGCGAGCGCAGCGCGATCGGTCACCGCGTCGAAGTGATCCGCGGCGAGCAGCTCGCGGATCTCCTTTTCGTAGGCCCAGCCGTGGCCCTTCTCGTCGAGTAAGCCGACCAGCTCCGGTGCGCGTAGCCGCGCGAGGATCAGGATCGTGTAGTTCGGCATCCAGTGATTGCCGGCGAGCGATTTGACGATCCGGGCGCGTCTCGGCGTATCGATCAAGCCGAGCAAGCGCGGCGAATTGACGACGAAGTCCGCCGCCTGGTTACGTCCACTCGCCTGCTCCGGCAGCTCGATCAGCTCGAGCAGGATATCGAGCCGTGCGGTGTCATCGGCCGCCTTGGCCCATCGTGCGACGAGCGCGGGCCAATCCGGGACGGGAATGCCTGAGGTCGTGGGCGCGGGGTCGGGCACTGCGATGTAGCCTTCGATCCCGCCGACGACCGCGCCGCGCCGATCGAGAAACATCAACACGTGATCGCCGGCGTTGAGCTCGGCGCCGCACATGCCACGCTCGGGAAGCACGCTCACGTGGCCGCTCGCGTTGCCCTTGAGCGTCCGCTCGACCGCGACGCTGACCGGCTTGTCCGGTGCGTGCGCGCGTTGCGCCGCCGACGAGGTGACGGTACCGACGATGACGCGATCGGCGCGGTCGTACAGCTCGAACGGCGTCGCCGGCTCGCAGCCCCCGGCCTCGACGCGCGCCGAGCCGAACAACCCCACACCGACGGTGAGCGCGACGAGCACGATACGCATCGCCGTCTTATGGCACTCGCCCGGCGGAACTGCCACGGCGAACCGACCGCGGTCAGCACACGCAGTGTTGACGGCGCGAACAAATCGATCGACGATCAGATCGATGGGCGCGAGGGCGGGCTTGGTCGTTGCGATGTTCGCGTCAGCGGCTCGTGCAGTGGCTGCTCTCCGATCAGGAGATCTGCGACACCGGCGAGTACGTCTCACTTCCCAATCTGCCGTTCCCGATCGAGGACGTTCCGGCGCAGGCGCAGGCGCCGGCGCTGCCGCCCCGCTACTACGGCATCGCCGAGCTCCACGCCGGCGCGTCGATCCCGCTCGGAGACTCGACATGGCAAGCGTCGGTCGGTCCGAGTCCGACCGTCGGCGGCGTCGTCGGCGGCGCGTGGCAGGGCATCGCGGTCGCGCTGGCGGTCGACTTCTCGCCGCTCGACGTCCACCAGGGAAACGCGCTGTTTCCCGAACGCGCGACCGTCGAGTCGCTCAACCGACTGCGAGTTCTTGCCATGGTCGGCTACGAGCGCGCATTCGGCCACGTCCTGGTGACGGCGCGCGGCGGCATCGGTGTCGATTACCTCGACGCGAGGTACCAGGATCTCGCGCAGGGAACGACGACGAACGAGAGCGACTCCACGGTCGACCTCGCGGTCGAGCTCGGCATCGCGGCGTGGCTGCGGGTCGGCGACGATATCTCGGTCGGCGGTGGTCTATCGCTGCCGATCGCGCTTCGCGATCAAGCGCTCTAGCCGGCGACGGTGCTACCACTCGGCGGAGGCAGCACCGACCTCGCGATCGTCATCGGCCTACGGTTCGAATCCGAGCATCGCTAAGCTACGAGCTGCAAGACAGCATCGAGCAGCCGGGCTTGTGCCGCGCCCACTCGGGGCGCTTGCCGGCGAAGCGCTCGCGGCCCGGCTGATGTTCGTACGGCCGGCGCAAGACCTCGATCAACTCGAGCAGCGCGGTGCGATCACCACGCTCGGTCGCCTCGATCACCTCCTGCACGAGGTAGTTGCGCGGCACGTATAGCGGATTGATCGCGTTCATCCGGGCGGCGCGCTCGTGCTCGTCGATCGCCTCGACCGAGACGCGAGCGGTGTAGAGCCGCAGCCAGTCATCGATCGCGCTGCGATGCGACGCGCTGATCGACTCGGGTGCATAGAACGCGTCGCGCAAGCTCGCGAAGCTGGGCTCCGGCACTGCGAGCGTGCGAAAGAACAACGTGAAGTCGGTCTCGTGGCCGAGCAATAGCGACTCGAGCTCGGTGAGCAACACGTCGTCGTCGAACGCGGTGTCGCGACGTCCGGATAGGCCGAGCTTGCGCAACATCGTGTGGCGATGGAACGTCGAGAACTCCGTCGGGAACGCTTCGACGGTATGACGTAGCGCCTCGACGTCATCCGCGATCGGCGCGAGCGCCCGCGCGAGCTGCGCGAGGTTCCAGTGCGCGACCGCCGGCTGGTTGCCGAACCGATAGCGCCGGCCGGAGGCGTCCGTGATGTTCGGCGTCCAGTCGGGATCGAATGGCTCGAGCCAACCATATGGGCCGTAGTCGATCGTGAGGCCGAGGATCGACATGTTGTCGGTGTTCATCACGCCGTGCACGAACCCGACGCGCATCCACTCGGAGGCGAGCCAGGCCGTGCGCTCGGCGACCTCGTTGAAGAAGCCGACGACATCGAGCCGATCGCCAGCGACGTATGCTGGATAGAACCGCTCGAGCGTGAACCGGACGAGTCGACGCAAGGTGTCGTGATCGTCGCGCGACGTGTGGATCTCGTAGCTGCCGAACCGCAGGAACGACGGCGCGACGCGGCACACGATCGCGCCCGGCTCGTCGGCCGCGCGACCGTCATAGAGCAAGTCGCGGTTGACCGGCTGCCCGGTCAACACGAGCGACAGCGCTCGGGTGGTCGGCACGCCGAGGTGGTGCATCGCCTCGCTGCACACCAGCTCGCGCACCGACGATCGCAACACCGCGCGGCCATCCGCGCGCCGCGAGTACGGCGTCGGACCGGCGCCTTTGAGCTGGAGCTCCCAGGTCTCGCCCGCGCGATCCTGAACCTCGGTGAGCGTGATCGCGCGACCGTCGCCGAGCTGTCCAGCCCACGTGCCGAACTGATGACCGCCGTAGCACGCGGCGTATGGCGCCATTCCGGGCACCAGCCGATTGCCGGCTAGCACCTCGATCAGCGCGGGCGTCGGCTGCGGATCGAGATCGAGCAAAGCCGCGACTTCCGGCACGAGGACGAGCAGCTCCGGCGACGGAACCGCAGTTGGCTCGGTGCGCGAATAGCAGGCGTTGAGCACCTGACGGATTCGATTGTCGGTTCGCGGATCGCCCGGCAGCTCGCGCACGAACCGATCGGTGAACGGCAACTGCTCGACGAGAGCCACGCGAGGTCATTACCATCCGCCCGCCGAAACCGCGACGCCCGCGCGCGATTGGGATTCACTTTCGCCCAGCGAGCGCGAGCGCTCGGAGCCGGCTCTGCCCAGCGTTCGCGGGCCGCCGGCAAGCGGCCGAGGACTTGCACAGCTATCCGTGCATGACAAACGAAAACAAGATCAAAACCAAAATCGATCACGCCGCAGACCTCGCGAAGGTGGGTGTCGATAAGGCATCCACGGGCGTCACCACGGCACGCGAGACCACTGGCGAGAAGCTCAAGGACGCAGCCCACACCGCGGGCGAAAAGATCAAGGACGTCGGCCACGTGGTCGGCGAGAAGATCAAAGACGTCGGCACCGCCGTGAAGAACGCCGGCAAGAAGCTCGAGCACAAGAGCGATTGAGGCCGGTTACGAGCTCCGTGCACCACCTGTACCTGTCGCCAGGCATGTTCGGCTTTGCGCGACTCGCCGCGTACAACTACTTCGCGCACGTCGATCGCGAGTTGACCGAGCGGTTTCGCCAAGCGGGACAGTCGCTCGAAGTGCACGTGGTCGATGTGTTGCCCACGGCGTCGGTGCGGAGGCGGGCCGGTAAGCTCGCGGCGGTGGTCCATCAAACCGCGACAGGCTCGGGGCCTATCCACCTGCTCGGCCATTCGATCGGAGGTCTCGACGCGAGGCTCGTCGCATCGCCGAGCACGCACCTTGCGCCCGATAGCGACGCGATGGCGTGGCTGCCGCGGCTGCGCAGCGTGACGACGATGAACACGCCGCACTACGGGACCCCGCTCGCGAGCTTCTTCGCCACCGCGCAGGGCCAGCGCGCGCTGTACGCGCTGTCGGCGTTCACGTTCATCGGGCTGTCGCTCGGCGAACGGCCACTCGCCGCCACCGGCGCGCTGATCCGGATCCTCGGACGAGGCGATCGCACG